>NZ_VRUX01000016.1:0-25437 GCF_008039885.1 Methylobacterium sp. WL103 | reverse complement strand
CTTTGGGCGCCGGTGCGACGGCCTCGGCGGCCGCGAGGGGAAGCGGTTGAACAGCAAGGAGAACGGTCAAGGCCAGGCTGCCTAGGCGAGCGCCCGGCCGTCGCGGCGCCGCGGGGCCGGAAGACCGCCGACCGGGAACCATGCAGTGCACTCTCGAATTGATCATTGTGCTTGGCTCAGCTTATCCGAATGATTTGGAAAGCAGTGTCGGAAGAACCGGGATCACGGGACATCGGTCACATGCGCCACGCTCTGTCGGCTTTGATGGGATGCCTGATCCTAAGTCCGTCCGCGGGACAGGCGCAGTCCGGGATCGAATACAGGTCGCCATCGAGCGTGAACGATTGCACCTTCGTCAAAGACCCGACCGCCCTGCGCGATTGCCTCGATTTCGTCGAAGGCCGACGTGTCGGCCCGCGCATCGTCACCAGCGTCGGCACTCCACCCGTGCCGCCGACACTGATCCGGGAGGCTGCCCCGTCCGCGCCGAGCGCACGGACGGACCGCAACTTGCGCGAAGCCCCACCCGCGAGCGTTGATCCCGTCCGGGTCGAGCAGATCGGGTCGGGCCGTGGGACGCGCCCCGGTCAGTAGATTTGCCGCACGAAACAGGTTTGCCCCCGCTCGTTCATGAGGTCGCACAACGCTTGTTCGGATTGGACGACCCGCTCCGCAGTCTTTGTCTTGGCGCTCCGGACAGTCAGGGCGACGTCCGTCTTGGATGACGGCGTTTTCGCGAGCGCCCTCGGTGGAAGGACGATGGCCGAAGCGGCCCCGGCGCGGTCCGGTCCGACCGTCGCGGAGCGCGGTGCCGCGGGCTCGCTGGACGGACCAACGAGGGCCGTCCACTGCGCGGCGCCCGGTGCCGTGGAGATCCGCCCGGCGGGCGACCAGCTCTCGACCTCCCGGCCGGTGATGGCGCGGACATAGGCGCGGGTTTCGAGGGGCATTGCGGCCATGCCGCCGAGCCAGCGGTCGACCCGTCCGGGACCGGCATTGTAGGCGGCGGCGGCAAGGCCGAGATTGCCGAAACGGGTCGTGTGTTCCCGGAGGAGTTCGGCCGCCTTGAGCACCGCCGCCTGGGGATCGAACGGATCGGAGAGGCCACGCTCGAGGGCGGTGGCCGGCATGAACTGGGCGATGCCGAGGGCGCCCTTGGGGCTCACCGCATCAGGGCGCAAGCCGCTTTCTTTCACGAGGAGCCTGTACAGGAAGTCGTAGGGTAGACCGGCGCGGGATGCTGCATCGGCAATGAGAGGGGCAATTTGGAGGGTGGTCCCCCGCGTATGGGGGTTTGCCCAGAGTTGCGTCCCGCCGCCGAACGTGCCGGTCGCTCCGATCCGCAGGAAACTGGCGGTGGCGGGCGCAGCGACGTTATCTGACAAGCGGAGATCGATTCCGCCCGCGACGGCAGGCACGGCGGGCGCCGACGAGGCGGCTGTCAGGTGATCCTCCTTTCGCACGGATCCCATCGAGCAGACACAGGCAACCGCCGTCAGAAGCATGCGCAGACGAACGGGCATCGTTAGTTCTTCGCGGCCACGATCGTTTCGGACTGCGGCGCCAAGGTGGCGGCGTCGACGAGGGGCGGAATCTTGTCGCGGAACTGATGCTCCTCAATGAGACGGCGTCCGACGAACGGGTCGCGGAACCGCCACAGGCCCTTTTCGGCCCCCTCCAGCACCGTCGAGTAGACGGCGAGTTCGATGGCTTCGCGCACGGCCATCTGGGTCGGCTCATTGCGGGTGATGCCCGCCTCGAGTTCGAGGAGCTTGTTCAGGGCGACGTATCGGAAGGTGCCGGCATTGAGGGCGATGGAGTAGATCGTCTTCGTCACCGTGACGCTGTTGAGCACTTCGCCGGTCTGGACCGAGACGATGCGCATGCCGACCGTCACCACATCGCGTCGGTACTTCGTGTCGCCACCGATGCCGAGGTAGCGCGCGCCGAGTCCGCCCGTGATCGTGTTGGCGTCGTAGGCGAGGATGCCGCCCTCGACGATGAGGCCTGCGAACCGGATCGGCGGCAGCGGCTTGGCGTTGTCGGGGGCGAATTCCTGCCGTGTCGCCCGGATGAGCTGACGCTCCTGCAGCACGTTTGCGAGGCCGCCGCGCTCCACCACGCGGAACCAGCGGCCGTTGCCGGCGCGGCGCAGGGCATCCACGGCGAACGCCGCGCCCCCTTGGGTCACGGCGCGGGAATACTCGGCGATGTTGTCGCTTGGCTTATTCTGCCCGGTGAGGTCGGGAAAGCTGTAGATCGCGATGTCGATGCTGCGCAGGGGCGGCGGCAGGGTTTCGAGGTTGAGGCCCGTGGGGGATTGGGCCGTCACCGTGGGTGCCTCCATGAGCGGCCCTTCGACCAGGCCAATGGGCGAACAAGCGGCAGCCGACGCGACGGCCATGGCCGCCGCGAGGCCCCGACAGACATGGATGATACGCACTGGAACCCCCAACCCCGATCGCCGTCTCTGGCCGACGGCTCATTCAACTCACATGGTCTCGTAGTTATGGCGCGCTCGGAACCGTCACCGTGGTCACCGACTGTCCGTCGTTGATCGTCACCTGAACGTTGCCACCGATCCTGACGAAGCCGATGGTCGTTCCCTGGAACGCGAAGCTGCCGCTGGTCTGAGCATTCTCGCCGAAAATCGATTGGGTGATGCGGTTGGCGAGCGAGCTGTAGAGCTGCGACTGCAGCTGTTGGGCGAAGATCTGCCCCGGTGTCTGCGCCGTGCTGGTGGATTGGAGCGCGCTGCCGATCTGCTGCCGGCGCTGTTCCTCGCGCTGGTAGAAATTCTGGGCGCTCGCCTCCGATTGCAGCCAAGAGCCATTCAGGGGACTGCCGCCGAAGGCCGGATTGACCGGCTGATACACGAGGCTGCCGGCCTGCGCGGCGGAAGCGGTAACGGCGAGGCAGGCGAGGAGAACAAGGGGGCGGATAATCATGGGAAAAACCCTCAGCGAACCTGACGAACAGTGATGGTGCGGTTCGACCCAACATCCGAGATGGTGTTAGACAGGTTCGAGCCGATCTGCTGGCTGACGATGGTGTTGCTCTGGCCGGTGGCGCTGATGCTCGAGGTGTTGCCGTTGCCGACCTGCTCGATCCCGAGCCGGTTGCCGCTGCCGTTCACTGCCGACACGTTCGCCGTGTTGAGGTTTCCGGACTGCATGAGGGTGAAGGTGGTCTGGTCCGCCGCCACGGAAACGCCGGCGCGGTTGCCGCTGCCGATCTGCGTCTGCGTCGTCGAAACGCCGCGCCCCTGGGTCTCCAGGGTGACCGAATTCGATTGGCCCGACTGATTGACCATGGTGCGGTCCGCCCCGTCGGAGAGCAGCGGAATCGGGATCGTCTCGCCGCCGATGACGGCGTAACCCTGGACGGGCGCCGCCGTCTGTGCCTGGAGCGGCGCGAGGGCGAGGCCGAAGAGCCCGGATGCAGCGGCGAGCCGGACGGCCGTCTTATTAAAGGCGTTCATTGCCATCCTCGCATTCGGCAGTCTTGCCATCGGACATCACGACGAGGTGAGCGTGAAAGCGCGCGCCGACCTCGAGGGAGAACGTCATTTCGCCGATCTTGCTGGCCTGTGGCGGGTCGATTTCAAATAATCCGCCCTGGTTAAGGATCGACGAACCAGATGGACCTGATTTTACCACCTTCAGTCTATAGCTTCCACCACGAACGGAGTCGGAAAAAACCATACCTCCGAGGGATACCGTGCCGTTCTCGACATTCTGAGTCAATGTACAGCGTAGGGCCGGCGGCTCCGGCGGCGGAACTTGTGGCATGATGTACCTTCAAGGACACGGAGCGGATCGAAGCCGGTACTGTCGAGTACCGGCTTCGCATCTTAAAACACTTGGTCGAGCCGTGCGGCGCGCGACGATCAGCGCTGGCGGATCGTGAGGGTGCTGCCGGTGCCGGTCTGGTTGTAACTCGCCATCATCGTATTGCCGGTCTGGGTGACGGTGGCGGAGTTGGAGGCGCCGTCCTGCGTCCCGTCGATCGCGTTGCCGCTGCCGTTCTGCGTCAGGTTCGCCTGCACGCCGAAGCCTGCCTGGGTTGACGTGATGGCATTGTTAGAGCCGGTCTGGTTGGAGATCAGCATTGCGAGATCACCGCCTTGCGCGCTCGTCAGGCTGTTGGCGGTGCCCGATTGGGCCGCGGTGAGACTGCCGTTGGTGCCGGTCTGGATGGTGCTCAGGACGTTCGTCATCCCGATCTGGGAGACGGAGGCGGTGGCGTTGCTGCCGGACTGGGTGTTGAACAGTTGGTTACTGGTGCCGCTCTGGTAGGCGGCGTCGGCTGTCTGCTTGAATGTGCGTCCGTAGGTTGTGTTGTATCCGGGGCCGATGAGCTTGTTGTTGGCTCCCGATTGCGTCGAGGTCGCAATGTTGGCAAAGCCGCTCTGTTCCAGGCTGGTCTTACCGTTGCTGCTGGCGGCGGTCTGGATCAGGGTCGCCTTGTTGCCGTCGCCGTTGTACTGGACCGCGCGAAGGTCGTTGAAGCTGCCGGCCTGCCGAAGATCGAACACGTTGCTGTTGCCGACCTGAGCCACGATGGTGACGTTGCTCTTGCCGCCCTGGACGCTGTCGATCGCGTTGTTCGTCCCCGGAGTGCGCGTATCGGTGCTGAAGACATAGTAGTCCTGATCGAACGCCGCCTGGTTCCGCTCGCCGGACTGATCGGACGTGATGCGGCTGTTCGTCTGGCCGGTCTGCCCGCCCTTGCTGAAATTGCTGTAGGTGGAGCCCGACAGCAATGAGTCGGACGTCCCCGACTGCGTCAGCGCGATCGTGCTGGACTTGGTGTCGGTCTGATACCCCTCGCCGCGATTGCGCTGGCCGGACTGGGTGATGGTGATCGATCCGTCCTTGACGAGGAATTGCTCGGCCTTGCTCTCCTGCCGCGTTCCGGTCTGGCCGATGGTGATCACTGCGTTGGTGACGGCGCGCTGCAACGCGGAGGCCGTGTGGCCGTTGCCGCCTTGAGTCACCGAAACACCCGACGTGGTCGCGTCGGTCTGATTGATCGTGCCGCTGTTGGCGTCGCCGGTCTGGGTGAGGGTGGCGGAACTACCAGAGACGCGGGTCTGATCGCCGAAGCCGCCGTTGCCGTTACCAGTCTGAGTGAAGATCGAGGACGAGCCGGTCGCACCGTTCTGGTTCTGCGTGAGGGTGTTGCCGTTGCCGAGCTGAGAGCCCTTGATCGTGCCGCCGTTCGTGACGGACTGGAGACCGGACGCGATGTTGTCGTTGCCGGTCTGAGTGAAGGTGAGGCTGCTGCCAGTCGCGGTGAACTGCGCGCCTGTGGCGCTGTTGCGGTCGCCGACTTGGGCGGTCGTCAGGCTGCTCTTCCCGTCCACGAGGGTCTGGCCGAGGGTGGCGGTGGAGCCCGTGCCGGACTGCGTCGCCGTGAGGGTAGCGGTGTTGGCGCTCTTCTGCACGGCGGTGACGCGGTTCGGGGTCGCCGCGTTGGTGCCGGTCTGGGTCACCGTGAGGGTGCTGGCGACGCTCGCCGCGTCCTGGCTGGTGACGATCTGGTTGCCGAGCAGCGACTGGTTCACCGTCTGGGTGTTGCCGGTGCCGGATTGCTGCAGGTTGAACTCGTTGCCGGTGCCGGACTGGTGCAGGTCGATGACGCCGTTCACCGCCTTCGCGTCCTGGGTGACGACGTTGCTGCCCGTGACCGAGCCGTTCACGAGGCCCTTGCTCGTGCCCGAGGCGCCGCCGTTGTTGATGCCGGTCTGCTGCAGCTCGACCCGGCCGCTCGTGCCGGCCTGGATCACCGCGGCCTTGTTAGCCGAACCGTCCTGCTTGCCCTGGACCGCGCTGCCGAGGCTGTTGCCGGTGCCGGTCTGGTCGACGGTCAGGGTGTTGCTGCCCGCGCCCGTCTGCAGGAAGGCCTTGTCCGTGGTGCCGACGGCGTTGTTGCCGCCCGAACCCGCCGTCACCGACTTGGCATCGGCGCCGGTGTCGTTCTGGTTGATCGTGATGGCATTGCCACCGGTGCCGGTCTGGCTCGTGTAGGCGCGGTTGTTGTCGGCATAGGCCGTGGCGGCAAAGGCGCTCGCGGCGACACCCATCGACAGCATGAGAAGATGCTTGTTCATTGGAACGGACCCCTTGGTTCGGCACTTATTGTTATGATTACTGGGTGGAACACCCTGCCGGCGATTGACTGGGGTCGCGATCTGGCTTGGCCACCCAACCTTAGCCTTTGCGATGCAATAGCCCAGCCCGTGAGGACGCGCCTTGTCCGAGCGTCCCAATCTGTGGATCACCCCGATAATTCGAATCACGAAAGAGTGACCCGCTGTCTGTTCTGGATGCTGTTCGTGCCCCCGAAGAGCCTGCGTGGTTCGTGATGCCTTGGAGGCGATCGAGGCAGCGGAACAGGCCGAAGCCGGTACTGTGACGTACCGGCTTCGCTTCTTGCAGGAACGGTCGAGCCGCGCGCGTACCCGGAGATCAGCGCTGCCGGACCGTGAGGGTGTTGCCGGCACCGGTCTGGTTGAAGTTTGCCACCATCATGTTGCCGGTCTGGGTGACGTTGGCGGTGTTGGAGGTACCGTCCTGGAAGCCGGTGATCACGCTGCCGCTGCCGTTCTGGTAGGCGACGATACCGTTGCCGCTGCCGTTCTGCGTCAGGGTCGCCTGCACGCCGAAGCCCGCCTGGGTCGACATTATGGTGTTGTTGGAGCCGGTCTGGGAGCTGAGCAGCATCGCGAGATCGCCGCCCTGCAAGCTGGTCAGGCCGTTGGACGTGCCCGACTGGGTCGCCGTGAGCCTGCCGTTGGTGCCGGACTGCGTGGTGCTCAGGGCGTTCGTCGACCCGATCTGGGAGACGGAGGCGGTGGCGTTGCTGCCGGTCTGGGTGTTGAACAGCTGGTTGCCGGTGCCGCCCTGGTAGGCCGCCTCGGAGACCCAACCTTGAGATCCGGCCGAAACGAGCTGACGGACGCCGTAATACGGGTAGCCGGAACCCGTGAGGGTGTTGTTGGCGCCGGACTGCGTCGAGGTCGCGGAGTTGTTGGACCCGCTCTGCTCCAGTTTGGCCTTGCTGCCGCTGCTGCTGGCGGTCTGGATTAGGGTCGCTTTGTTGCCGTCTCCGCCGTTCTGGAGAGCCTGGATCTGGTTGTTGGTTCCAGCCTGCTGAAGATCGAGCGTTTGATTGCTGCCCGCCTGAGTTGCGCTGGTATTATTCGAGGTTCCGCTCTGAACGCTGCCGATCAGATTATCGCTACCGCCGATGTTCTTCTGGGCGGCATTGTCCCATGGACCCTGCTGGAAATATACGTAGTTGCTTTTTCCGGACTGATCGGACGTGATGCGGCTGTTGTTCTGTGAGTTTTGGGTCGCGCCGCTGTTGTTGTTGTAGGTCGGATAATAGAAAGCGTAGGGGGAGGTGGGAGCAGCGGCAGGGGCCTTGTCGGGGGCGCCCGACTGAGTCAGTGTAATGTTGCTGTTCTTCGAAGAGGATTGATATCCGCTGCTGTAGTTGTATTGACCGGACTGATTGGTCTTGATGGTGCTATTGTCAGAAAAATTTTGAGAGCTGTTGGAGGTGTTCTGCGTTCCGGTCTGATCGACCGCGATCAATCCGCCGGACATATTGTTTTGCGATGCAGATACGCTGTGATTGTTTCCGGTCTGGTTCGCCGTAACGGTCGAAGCGGTTGCGTAGGTCTGGTAGCTCGAACCGCTGTTCTTGTCGCCGAGCTGGCTGAAGATCGAGGAACTGCCGTTTGCGCTGCTCTGGCTCTGCGTGAGGGTGTTGCTGTTTCCGGTCTGGCTGCCGTTGATCGTCCCGCCGGTCGTATCGGACTGCGTCTGGGTGATCTGGTTGAGGTTTCCGAACTGGAGGCCGGTGATGGTGCTGCCGCTCGTGTTGGTCTGACTGCCCGACGCCGTGTTGTTGTTGCCGAGCTGGGTCTGACCGAGAATGCTGCTCGTCGCGATGTTTTGCGTCGCCGTCGCGGTGTTGTCGTTGCCGGTCTGGGTGACGCTGAGGGTGCTGCCGGTCGCGGTGGACTGCGTGCCCGTGGCGCGGTTGCGGTCGCCGCCCTGGTTCACGGTGAGGCCGGAGGCGGCGTGGACGTCGGTCTGCCGGCCGGTCACGGTGTTGCCGGTGCCAGTCTGGCTCGCGGTGAGGCTGCTCTTCCCGTCCGCGAGGGTCTGGGTGAGGCTGGCGGTGCCGCCCGTGCCGGACTGCGTCGCCGTGATGGCAGCATCGTTGGTGTTCGCCTGCACGGCGGTGACGCGGTTCGGGGTCGCCGCGTTAGTGCCGGTCTGGGTCACCGTGATGGAGCTGGCGGCGCTGGCTGTGTCCTGGCTCGTGGTGAGCTGGTTGCCGAACAGCGACTGATTCAGCGTCTGAGTGTTGCCGGTGCCGGATTGCTGCAGATTGAACTCGTTGCCGATGCCGGTCTGGCGCAGGTCGATGACGCCGTTCACCGCCTTCGCGTCCTGGGTGACGACGTTGCTGCCCGTGACCGAGCCGTTCACGAGGCCCTTGCTCGTGCCCGAGGCGCCGCCGTTGTTGGTGCCGGTCTGCTGCAGCTCGACCCGGCCGCTCGTGCCGGCCTGGATCACCGCGGCCTTGTTGGCCGAACCGTCCTGCTTGCCCTGTACCGCGCTGCCGAGGCTGTTGCCGGTGCCGGTCTGGTCGACGGTCAGGGTGTTGCTGCCCGCGCCCGTCTGCAGGAAGGCCTTGTCCGTGGTGCCGACGGTGTTGCCGCCCCCCGAACCCGCTGTCACCGACCTGACATCCGTGCCGGTGTCGTTCTGGTTGATCGTGATGGCATTGCCGCCAGTGCCGGTCTGGCTCGTGTAGGCGCGGTTGTTGTCGGCATAGGCCGTGGCAGCAAAGGCGCTCGCGGCGACACCCATCGACAGGATGAGAAGATGCTTGTTCATTGGAACGGACCCCTTGGTTCGGCGTTTGCCGTCTTAGTTAATGCGGGTGAAACGCCTTATCGGCGTTTGACTGAGGTCTCGATCTGGCTTGCTTGCCGGAGCGGCGCCTTAACGGTGCAATAACCGAGTCTTTCAAAATGCGCCTTGTCCGTGCGTCCCAATCTGCAAGCCAGCCCGACAAATTGCTTCACGGAAACGTGTGCGCACGCCCACAGCTGCAGGCTATTTCCGGAATTTTCGCGCCACAATTGAATACTTAATAGCTGAGGCGCGTTACGACGCGCGACTTGAAGCGGCGCTTCTTTCCGCTTGATGGCGTGCGCGAGCGGATCGGTTCGGTGTCAAGTTTCGCTCGCGAAGTCCTGCGCTCCTGCGACACCGTCCGGAACGCAAACTGCCGGTCGGAGAGAGTGTCTCCCTACCTCCGCATCCCAGATCTGACTCAGCATGCGGCTGCACCGCCATCTCACACAAAATCCGCAGTGGACGATACGCAACGCCGGAGCCGGGACAGTTCGAGGTCGGCGGTCACCAAGGCACGGAAACCGAGTTCGGCACGCGATCCCTCGCGCCAAGGCGATGCTACGAACGGATTCGAGATCCCGCCCGTCTTTCACCCGCACGATGCAAGAGAACCACGCCCCCGCGTTCGAACTAGAGATCGGGAGAGGCCGATCCGCGAAGGTCGTTCAGGATCATGATCAGGTTTCCGTCTGATCAGGTCGACGTCTCACCCGGCCGGAGCGATCTGTCGGGGTAAAATTGCGGTCGCGCGCGTTCACCGCTTTGAAGGGGCTGCCGTCGAGCGCAACTACGCCACCGACCAGAAGGCCGAGTTGTAGATACGGCACTGATCGGCCCCCACGAGGTGGCTCTTCGCCAAATGTAGTGGATTCGGTCGGCCGGGGGGGGGGTGGGAGGTATATCCTGGCTGAACCGGGCAAGGATTCTCAGATCAGGGCATGTCCCTTCTCTGTCACATCCCTGGTTGTCGCGTTCTCCACGTCACGCGTGCGGAGAGCACGGCTCTTTAGCCGCATGCTCCTCGCCGTGATCGCGCACGAGCTGGGCGCGTTTGTCGTCAGAGAAGACGCTGGTCTGGGAGGCAGGAAGATTCAGCTTGAGGGTCATGGATAAGCCTAAGAGGTACGAGAAGCCTGGGATCAGCGAACCCGTGGAAGACGGCCGGCGAGTTGCTGGATCGACGCCTCCTTGATCAGGGTGCGACGGCCGAGCTTCACAGCATCGAGATCACGTGCCTTCACGAGGTCGAGCACCTTTGTCCGTCCGCATCCGAGCCGAACCTTCGTCGTCTCGATCGAATTCAGGACGGGGGTTGCCGCCGTCTTCATGTTGCTCATCCCGGCGCCAGCGATCACCGGCGAACGCTTACGAAGATCTGCGATGGTCGGCGTTTCGTCATTTGTAGAAAGATCCAGCAAGCCTCTGATTTTGCTAGTTTCAGGCAGAATTTGTTTGAGCCGGTCGAACACCGAGGGTGGCATAGCGCGCCAGCCTAGGATGCCGAGCAACGCCCTGACGTGTTGCTTGGCTTGAGGCTTGGCCGTCGAGTTCAGGGCCGCGAGGCACATGCCCGACAGCTCGCACCATTCCGCGGGGAGGCCGCTGAGGGCTCGCCGTTTCCCATAGAGCCGGCGGGCCGCCGCATCGTGTCGTTCTCGACCGGCGGCGAAGGTCGGGCGGGCAGCGATCATCCCGTTTACCGCACGTAGGCTGTAGGCGATGCGTTGGCCCTTCCCGGGCGCGACGAGTGCAGCCGCATGGCGCGCTGCCGCCCAGTCCGATCGCCCGCTTCCGAACCGCAACATGGTCGTATCGCCGGTCAGGCGGATCGCCATCATCAGGGCAAGGGCGAAGCGATCAGGGTCATCGAAGAAGCTCTGCCGGCGATCCCCTACACCACGCTTTCGGGTGCGATGATGCTGCCGATCGGCGGCGGCGGCATCAGCAGCAGCATTCACCTGCCGACGGATCATTCTGGCAAGGAAGGCGAGGCCGGAGCCGCGCGAGCCGTCGTTTAGACTGCGCGGGCCAAGCCCGTTTTTGATGATGTTGGACGCCGATGGGGAGGGCATCAGCAGGCATCCCGGTGAGAGGCGCCAGCCGATCCGACGGGCTGGAGACGGCGGAGACGGTGACGCGGCTGAGCGAGGCTTCCAGGCGGGTTTTTCGGGGCGTTTTGAGAGCGTGGATGGGCTGGCCACCTCGAAACGAAAGCGCGATTTGGCTAGCCAGGAAAACGCGCGATCCAAGGGCTGCTTCGGAGGTGCGGTCATTTCCCTGCGGAACACGGTCCCTTTTTGTCCTGAACAGCACGGCCCCCGCATCAGGCACCTCGCCAGACCGCCAAGGTTGGCCGCCAGCACTCGTCGTCGTCCTGGTGCATCGGAGCAGCCGCCGCCCACCCGCGCCCGTCCAGCGCCATCCTCGCGTACGTTTGTGCCGCAGCAACCGTGGACCGCCGATTGCAGTACAGGCTTCATGGCCGATGACGACGCCGAAGAGTTCCGACGCCAAGTCCGGGCAGCGCTCGCCGCCGCCGGACGACTTGTCGATCCGTCCCTTGAAGAAGCGCGACGTGTCCTCGAATGGCTCCGAGCCACCGAGGGTGAGGGGTTCGAGGCGGGCAGCGACGACGACGAGATGCCCGGCGGGGACGTGGCGGCCGGATAGGGCGCCACGGTGCCGACGGTCTCAACCCGTTCTCGATGCCCCTTGCACGGGTGCCGATGCCCTACGTCTACGGATCGAGCGCCTTCATCGAGCAACACCACCCCAGGGGCGTGACGGCCGCGCGACCCCGCAAGGGGAGAGAGCGCGGATGTCACGGTCCGTGACACGTATGGCGCAGTGCGTGACATCCTCCACGTAGAGGGTGCGTGACAGCTTCGGCTCCAAGCGTGACAAGCTGGGCTCACGGGCGTGCAAGGTGAGCTGCCGAAGGTTCTAGTTCTGGCATCACCGTGACCTGCGCTTCCCCCGCTCCAACCTGATGGGGTCGGGTTCGGGGTCGCAGGAGCGCCCCGACTCGCCCGCGCCAGGGAGAGGGCGGCACGTATTGATCGCGACGGCGCAAAAAAAGGGGGCGCCGGTAGCTTTCAAGCCCGCGGCAGGCGGGGCAGATCGGACGCATGAAGCGGCGACCGCCAGACGTTCGAGGCGCGGGTCCACAGAGACCATCATGGGTTCACATATTGTATTCTTATAGAACCCTCGACATCCCGAGGGTTTAGACCCTCGATATTCGGAGGGTTTGGGAGGTCATTCAACGCCAGCGCTCGGGTCTGCCAAAACCGCTGTATTCCGAGGGTATGACACCGGGGTCATACCCTCGACATCCCGAGGGTTTGGATTAGACCGACGTGACCGCTGCTTCGGGGCGGCACAGGCGATACTTGTTGCCGTTGCGGACGCCTCGCTTGGCCTGCTCAAGGTAGCCTCGATCGATCAACGTCCGGAGGCTCGCGCGCAGCGTCGTCTCACTCACGCCCGTCAGCAGCATCATCCGACGCTGGCTGGGCCATGCCTCCCGGTCCCGACCGTTCCAATGCCGAGCAACGACGAAGGCGACCGTGAAGGTCGTGGGCGGCATCCGCGGACGTCCAGCAAGGACCGCGTCGAGCCATTCCATCTTCTCCTGCGTCGCATTCTTGCTCGGCCGAACCCCCTCGTCGCTCTGAGCGGCGAGGGGATCGAGTGATGCCGGCGGCTCGTTCCAGAAAGCGGTGCTGGGATCGTCTGCTCTCCGTAGGGGGTATGCCATCACGCGGCCGATCCCCCACCAATCCCGTAGCTGGGTCGGCCGTCGGCGATCCAGACCAAGCGCGCAACTGCGGCTTCGAGCTGGCCCAGTTCGCGCTCGATCGCAGCGGCCGGCACACCCATCCGACGAAGCCGAGCAGCGATCGGCTTGAACCTCCTTGCCAGCAGCATTGACCGACAACGCCGCCCGTAGCTCTCCCGAAGGTCAAGAAAGACACGCGTGAGGTCCGCAACCAGCCGAGTATCACGAGAGGGTGGGAACTCGATAAGCTCGGCGCCGGCCTGAAGAAGTTTGGCAACGAGATTGCGTCGCTGCGGGCGGCGCTTCCTCGTCAGCAGTGATTTAGCGACGGGAGTACTGGATAACAACAAGATGGTGAAAGGCTCGGTCATAAGGAAAAAGCCTTTCGCTCAAAATCTTCCCAGTCATAGGCATCAACATCGCATTCAGGTGGAAAAGCAGGGCGACAGATCAAATTTCCATCTTCCCCCCTCATATATACATATTTAAACGGTAACTCCGGCACTCTATCTAGGTAGCATGATATTAATTTCCCTCTGTATTTGGGATTTGGAACAAGCTGACAGAGAACTTCCCGACCGGACCAGTAAGGGATGCAGCGCCCATCCACAATGTTGTGAGCTATATCTGGGACCCATGCAGCGATGCATGCCGGGCCGCGACGTGACGATTGATAATCAAGAAAGTTGATGACGTTGGCGCTCATGCGGCGTCTCCATCGGCCGATAATAAGGCTTCGAACGCCTCATCGAGCTGATCATCTCGGTAGCCCACTGGACAATGTTCACGGCTCGCTCCCGTAATCGCGGGCTCAATGCCCCCCACATCGATCGTGCGCTCGATCGTGCGCCACCACGCCTCTGTTCGCCGGTCCTCGACTTCCAACTCGGCTCGGCAGAGCACTTCGAAAGGCGTACCGGGGAAGGCCCTCGCTCCAGCCTCCATCGGGTCACAGACATTAGCTATGGCGTGCTCCATCGTGGCGATGATCTGCGTCAGCACCTGCTGGCGGATGTTGCTTTGGGAGATGTCCATGGCCATCTCCCTCACGCCGCCACTTCGGATGTGGATCCACGAACCTGGGCTTCAATCCAGGCCTCAAGGTCGGCCTCTCGATAGAAGATTTTGCCGCCGATCTTGTAGTAGCGGGGGCCTCGCCCCTTCACACGCCATGCGCGGAGGGTTGAAGCTTTGGCGCCGACAAAGCTGGCCGTGTCACCTTCGCAAAGATATCCGCGCTGCTCTAGGGATGTTGGCTTTTTCATCTTGACCGCCTTCGGTTAATGCGACCGTTCGCGGTTCGACAACTTAATCAAATTTTGGCCCAAAGCGACACAAATAATTAGATCTTGCGGCAGCTATTTATGGTTCAGGATCGACGGCTGCATCAAAATCCGCGCTGGACTGTACCGCGTCGCGTTTTTCGGCTTCGTACTGCTCACGAGCTTGAGCCACAGCCCGGACTACGGACCGGCGATCGCGGGCATGCGTCAGCTTCGCTAAATTCGCGCATCCAACAATTTCGACCATTAAATCTATGAACTTTGACGATGCTCGCCCACGATTGTCTATCGTTATCCACTTTTCATGCCATGCAAAATCAAGTACTCTACGACATAATTGCAATAATTGGTTGTCGACGGGGCGCCCCCGTGCAACCGCGTCAGTTTCTCGGCACAGTATGCTAACATCATAATCAAGGATTTCGGCATAATTCTTGATCTGCTTCGCAAATCTTGTTCGATGAGGTGAGTGTTTTACCTCTATGTCGTGGCAAGTTCGAGACGCAATCTCGTCACTCTCAAATTCAGCATCTACTAAATCAAGCAGCGCCTTATGAAAAACATGGGCCGATTCGGAGGCGCGCTGCAATGCAGCGTTCAGCTTTGGAGAATGCGATGAGAAAACGAAAATCTTATTGATAATCAGCTCTAGGTCGTCTCGAACGTATTCGCCTGGTCCGTATCCGTCCAAGGCGGCTACCAAGACTTGGATTTTTGACCATTGATCAGCAGAAATTGAAAACACCGGATTATCCCCCTACGCGGAGAGGAATAACATTTAATGCCTCGATCTTTCTCCTCGCTTCCTGCAGAGCAACCGCCCGCTTTCTTGAACTTGCCTCTGCCTCCCGCTTCACAGCATCCATTTGTAACTGCGCATAACGCATGGCCGTAGCCACCGATTTATGACCGCAGATCCGCATTTGGTTCGGCAGGGGGATCGTTGGGTCGGAGTAAATTTTGGTGCAGAACCAATGCCGCACGAGGTGAGTGGTGGCGTTCTCCTTCGCCGGCACGCCCGCGGTTGCCATCACCTTTTCGAACGCGCCCTCCATCGTCTCTACCCGCATCGGCTTCAGACTCTTCGAGGGGCAAACCGCCGCCGCACCAGCGATCCGCGGTGCTGCTGTGAGCAGGCTGCGAGCCTCGTCCGTCAGCGGCTTGGTGAGCGCACCAGTCTTCGTGTCCGGCCAGGCGATTACCCCCTCGTCGAAATCAACATAGTCCCATTGGAGGGCCGTGATCTCGCCGACACGGCAGCCGGTGGCGAACAGCAGGCGGATGCCGAGGGCTTGGAACTCGGTGATCACCCCCGAGCTTGCCAGCGCCTCGACCGCGTTAAGCAGCTTCGCAACCTCAATGTCGGAGAACAGCCGCTCCCGGCGGCGCGAGCCGAACTTGCGGACGCGACACGGGTTGGAGCCGGGCTCGCGAAGCCCCCAGGTCTCAGCGAGCGACATAGCCGACGACAGGACGCGCACAGAGGCATCGGCATGGGTGCGGGTCGCACGGCGCCCGTGGTGGAGCTCGGCCACCCGGGCTGGCGTCAGCGATCGAACTGGAAGGTCGCCGATCTCCGGCTTCAGCACCTGCTCGATGATCTGCCGGTAGCCGGCGGCGGTACGCGCTTTCAGGCGCGTGGCGACGTGCTCCGTGAGGAAGCGGTCAAGAAGGTCGCGAACCTTCGGGGCCTTCCTATCCTCAGCCTGGGCTACCTTCGCGGCGGCGAGTTCAGCCGCCGGGTCAGCACCGAGTGTGGCGCCCGCGAGGATGCGTTCGGCCTCTTGGCGTGCTTGGTCGGCGGACAGCTTGTCGGTGGCGCCGATCGTCTGCCGCCGGTAGAGCGCGCTTCGGCCGCGCCCGGCGCGGTAGACCGTGATGTAGGACTTGGCGCCAGTCGGACGGACGCGGACGCCAAAACCGCTCAGGTCACGGTCCCACACCGCGTACTCGGACGCCCTCGGCTCTAGCCCGTCGACGAACCGCTTCGTGATGCGCTGCCCGGCCATGCCACCCGTCCTTGCGCGGGCTGCCGAGGCGTTCCACGGGGAAGGGCAAGGGAGCACCGACCCTGTTCCGGGGAAGCACCGGGGAAGCACGCGGGATCAACAAGGGGCAACGACGATCGCTGCCCGTCGCTAAGCTACGGCGCTAAGCGTCTACAACGCAAACGATTTATCGTACGGGGTCCACATGGGCGAACACGGCTAGCGCATCCAAGGCCAAACTTTTAATCTGTAGGTCTTGGGTTCGAACCCCAACGCGCTCACCAACAAATTCAGTGACTTGGCTCCTTAGCTTGTGCTGCAGCCATACAGGCGGGTAACGCTAAGGGTAACAACCGAACCGTCACGGTTCTGCAACATCGAGTTGCAGGCGTTCCAGTCATGCGGATAATTTCTAGCGATCTGCACCAATGACGTTATGCGTCTCGCTCCTGGCGACATTTTGGGTGCGACGCATAGGCATGAAGAAGCTTTCTGCCTTTCGCAAAATTTGGCTAATGCGCCATGCGGGGCGTGCTGGACGACGTTCTTATGAAGAGCGCGCTCGAAGGCACGCAAGGCGTGCTGGATATACCTACAAGCGCGTCACTGGATATTGGCATGGCAAAAGGCGTAGGGTTTGGGTCTCAGCACACCCATACACTATGCCGTCACAGCTTTGTTTTGATAACAACCCAGATGAAACCATCGATTTTCTTGGTGGTGTGGCGGCTAATTTTTGCAATCGGTATCTTCAAAATAGGAATAAGATTAGAAAATCAAGAGAACCAACTCGGTGGTACGATTTTAGTAAGCTCAAAAATGTTTCTCCGGGCGCAGGATTAGTTTTAGCTGCAGAATTTGATAGGGCCAGAATTCTGACGCGAATGCGTCAAATGTTTACTATAGATATGGATAAATGGGAGGCGCAGCCTCGGCACACTCTCATTAGCCTTGGCATGCTAAAGCTTCTCGGAATTGATGAAGCGCCTGCCGCTGACGGCGGAGACCGCCTAATTGTGCGATTCCGATCGGACGCCAGCACGAGTGTCGATATGGCAATGGCCTCCGAAACGCTTCGCGAAGTAATATCTCTCGCGGCCTCTGCAGCAGTCATAGGCGTGGGACAGGATCCACTTAGCCAATTCCGTACGTTTTTGACTGCGATTGGCGAGGCGCTGAACAATACAAGCGATCATGCCTATCCGCAGGACCTCGATACAAAGTTGCCGAACATTGGGCGATGGTGGATCACCGGCGCCGTTGACCCAGCGACGCGCCGCCTGACGTTCTCCGTTTATGACCAAGGTGTCACGATCCCGCGTGCCATACCGTACGGACGACGCCGTGATGAGGTGCAACGGTTCATGCAGAAACTGATCCGCCGAGGATACGACGCGGACGATACCTCGTTGGATGGACATGCTATCGCAGCGGCCGTCCGCGTGGGCGTGTCCGGGACTGGTCACAGCTATCGTGGCCATGGACTCGGACTGATGCGCGATTACATCAAGGCGTACCGGCCTGGCCGCTTGCGGATCATTAGCCGGAATGGGGAATTTATGGCATGTACCGGGCGCAAGGACGAGTTCAAGACGCGGAGCGTGGCGCTGCACGGCACGTTCGTCGAGTGGACCGTCGACCTGTGATGCAGCCGACTGCACTTGGAGGTCGCCCTATGAGCGCCATGCAGCATCCCACCTCTGCTCCCAGCGCTTACACCATCCATATCGCAACAGACTTCACCCGGACACCCGGTGGGCGGTCTTCGCGAAATGGTAAATATAATGGCGAAGAGTTTCGGACGCGATGGTTAGAGCCCGCCTTGCGCGACGTTCCCGCTCGCTTTGAACGAGTAGTTGTCGATCTTGATGGCGTCGATACCTATATAGGATCTTTCCTCGAGGAAGTTTTTGGCGGCCTATTGAGGGGCACGTTCGAGAGATACAATGACGCAGCCCGCGTGCTCGAGATCAAGGCAACTGGAGAATTTGTTGTCTTCCGAGATTTAGCATTGGATTATATGCGTAGGCAGGACGCCAAAAACGCTGAGGCCCGTTGATTGGGTCCGCGCCTGACTCTGGAGCCCTGACGCTCGGCTCGGCCGCCTGGTCGTTCCTAGCCGGCCTTGGCGGCGCTGCAATACCGCTCTCGGTAATGTGGGTGAAGCTTCAACTCGATCAACTTTCGGCGCGTTGCGACGCGTTTGCTAAGGTGGTTGAGGGGGCGATGGACTTGGCGTTGGAGTATTGGCTGACTGGCGTCCCATCTGATGCAACTCCTGTAGACGCTTCATCGGATGCAGGTAGGACGCGGGATGCCGCCATTGTAAAACTTGAGATTCGACTGCGGGGGGCTCAAGCGGCGCTACAGGCAGGCGTAGAGCGCATGGTGGTGGATCTACCTCTGAGCTTTCGCCATCCGCTGCGAGCCGAGTTTCAGAACGTAATTGACGCCTTGACTGGAGATCCGTTTGGAGACCGGAGCGGTCACACAGAATCTGACAAAGCAATGAATGCAATATCTAGCGGGACGAGATTAGTTCGTATCGTGCGAGAAGGGCGCGACGAAGTTTCGAAGCTTCCAAATATGGTCCGCTATATGACGGGCCTTTCAGGAAGCAACGCAAAATTAAATAAATTCATAATGATCCTTTTTATGACTGCACACAACGTGATGCCGTTTATAATAATTTTAATTTTAGTATTATCTCCAGCGTATCCTGCGCTTGGTGACAACCATTGTGAAAATGCTCTCAATAATTGAGCGCTTGAAATCGATCAACTCGCTGGCCGGATCGGGCCAGCGGTACACGATGAATGATGAGCACTCATCGTACCTGAGAAACGAGGGCCAGCCTCAGCCCCTCAGCCGACGCCCCCCAGCATTTGCGCTCGGAAGCGGGCCCCGAGCTCCCGCAATTCGCCCGGCGGACCGCGCCTTCATCTTGTCGAGGATCACGTCGAGCGAACCAAACGCCCCTGCAGTCCGTTTCTGACCGCTGATGCAGGGAGTGCGAAAAATGAAGACGATATACGCTGTGATGGTGGTGGGTCTGACAATTGTCAGTTCGGTGGCCCCAGCCTTCGCTCAGCCATACGGCGGCCGGGACTATGGATATGGTGGTCGCGATGATGGCTACCGGGACCGCGACCGTGGGTATGACGGTCGGGGCCGCGGCGGCGGTGGGTACGGGTTCGATGAGGGTGAGTACCTTCGCTGCAATCCCGACGTTCGTCGCGCCATCAGCCGGGGGCAAATGCAATCGGGCGCTGCGCACTACCGCGTCTTCGGTCGACGCGAGGGCCGCCGATTGAGCTGCTGACAGCCAACGAAAAAGCCCGCCTCGGCTCGTGCCGGGTGGGCTAGTGCAAATCTCGAAGCCGATAGGGTTGTTGCATTGCGATTTCGCGCATGCAAAACTGAATCCGTGTTGCAGCGATGGCGTCGCCGTAACACAGCCCTTTTTGGGCGTTTCCTCCTTAGACTTCGGGCCGCTCCTTCGGGGGTGGCCTTTTTTGTTGACGGTCTAATAGCGCGGATAGATCTACGTTAGAAGCACTATTTTTCGCCATATCCCCAGCTTCGCCAATCGTGGCGGCTATTTATGCATAATACCAGTCATGCAACTGGTCGGAGCTGCCCGCTACCTCTTTTCCGCTGCCGTGCCTCCCAGGCCCGGCGCTGCTGGCGCGTCATCCCTGAAGGCGGGCGATTGGGTGATGGTGCCGATTCCTCGTCGTGAGGCCCGAATCCGTCGTGGCGCGTTGCCTCGATCTGGCGGCTTGCACCGCCTAAGCCACCGCCCTCCAGCAATCGCGCCGGGAAGCGGGCCCCGGCCCCGGCGATCTGGCCAGCGGAACGCGCCTCCGTCTTGTAGAGGATCACGTCCAGCGAGCCGTCGGGCCGCTGCTGCACCTGTGCCGTGAATGACTCGTTGTTGTTGATGACGTTGACCGTAGGAGGTGTGGCGTTGGCGTTCGCTGGTGTCCGAGTGGACGCCGCTCGACAGGTCGCCGGCAACGCGTAGGGTCATTCGCATGCGTTACGCCCTGCTCGCCGCCATCGTCATGTTGCAGGGTGGGGGCGCATTCGCTGCCGAACCGATCGTCGGGCGTGCCAGCGTCACCGATGGCGATACGGTGGTGATCCACGGCACCCGCATCTGCCTTTTTGGCATCGACGCGCCGGAGAGCGCTCAGGTGTGCGAGGACGCCGCCGGCAAGGAGTACCGGTGCGGGCAGGTCGCTGCTCTTGCGCTGTCCGACCGGATCGGAGAGGCGCCGATCTCGTGCGAGCCTCGGGATACCGACCGGTATGGTCGCACCGTTGCCATCTGCAGGAAGGGCTCCGAGGACCTAAACGCCTGGATGGTGGCACAGGGCCACGCTATCGCGTTCCGGCGCTACTCGAGCGACTATGCGGGACAGGAAGCACAGGCACGGGCGGCCAAGCGCGGGATTTGGGCGGGCACGTTCGAAGATCCAGCGGGCTGGCGCCGAACCCGTCGAGGTGGGACCGCGGCGAGGATTGCCGATGAGCCGACGCCGGCCGGATCGAACGCCTCGATGACCTGCACGATCAAGGGCAACATCTCGGCCAAGGGCGACCGGATCTATCACCTGCCTGGAACCAGCGTCTACACGCGCACTGTGATCGATGAGCGGGCGGGTGAGCGCATGTTCTGCACCGAAGACGAGGCGAAGGCGGCGGGTTGGCGGGCTCCGCGCGGGTGAACCGCATTCTGGGTAATGCAGCGTTCGGACACCGATCATGAACCAGCGGCCGACGCCTACTCAGTTCGATCGAGGTACGCCCACCGAGACGCTCGCCGGCACGATCGAGCGCGTCACCTTCCACAACGCCGAGACCGGCTTTTGCGTGCTCAAGGTCCAGGCGCGAGGCAAGCGCGACCTGGTGCCAGTAATTGGGCACGCACCTGCAATCGCCGCCGGCGAGTGGATCACAGCGACCGGGATCTGGTTTACCGATCGGCAGCATGGGCTGCAGTTCAAGGCCGACACGCTCAAGGCCACGCCACCGACCGGGGTCGAGGGCATCGAGCGCTACCTCGCGTCTGGCTACATGCGCGGCATCGGACCGGCCATGGCCAAGCGCATCGTGGCGCTGTTCGGAGAAGCCACCTTCGAGATCATCGAGGCCGATCCCGAGCGTCTCAAAGAGGTCTCTGGCATCGGCCCGACGCGGGCCGCTCGCATCGTCTCAGGCTGGGCCGAGCAGAAGGCCGTACGCGAGATCATGATCTTCCTGCACGCGCACGGTGTCGGCACGGCGCGGGCGGTGCGAATCTTCAAGACCTACGGCCACAGATCGATCGTGGTGATGACCGAGGACCCCTATCGGCTCGCGCGCGACATCCGCGGGATCGGCTTCCGAACAGCGGATGCGATCGCGATGCGTCTCGGGCTGACGAAGGAAGCGCCGCAGCGGCTTCGAGCCGGCGTGTCGTTCGCGCTGCAGACGGCCATGGACGAGGGGCATTGCGGCTTACCGATCGAGCGGCTGATCGTGCTCGCTCAGAAGCTCCTTGAGGTCGATGTCGCTCTTGTCCGCACCGCCGTCGCCGACGAGCTCGCGCGCGGCGAGGAGGTCATCGCAGACACCGTCGACGATGAGCCCTGCGTCTTCCTGAAGGGCCTGCACGCGGCCGAGCGAGCGATCGCCGAGCGGCTCGTAATCCGGGCTCGCGGCTCGCCCCCATGGCCCAGCATCGACCTAGACAAGGCTCGGCCTTGGGTGGAGGCCAAAACCGGCAAGACGCTCTCGCCGTCTCAGGGGGAAGCCATCCGTCTGATGCTGGCCTCGAAGCTCTGCGTCATCACCGGTGGGCCCGGTGTCGGCAAAACCAGCACCCTCGACTCGCTGCTGCGCATCCTCACCGCCAAGGGCGTGAAGGTGCTGCTCGCAGCACCGACAGGTCGCGCCGCCAAGCGGATGACGGAGCAGACCCGGTTAGAGGCCAAAACCATCCATCGGCTCCTGGAGATCGATCCGAAGCGAGGCGGCTTCTCGCGCAACGAGGAGAACCCGCTCGACTGCGACCTCCTCGTGCTCGACGAGTGCTCGATGATCGACGTGCCGCTGATGAACGCCCTGCTGAAAGCCGTTCCCGAGCGCGCCGGACTGCTGCTTGTCGGCGACGTCGACCAGCTCCCCTCGGTCGGCCCGGGCCAGGTGCTGGCCGACGTCATCGCCTCGGGGCGCGTTCCGGTAGCACGGCTCACCGAGGTGTTCCGGCAGGCGGCCGAGAGCCGGATCATCGTCAACGCCCACCGCATCAACCAGGGCCAGATGCCGGAGCGACCACAGCCGGGCGAGAAGGCCGACTTCTACCTGATCGAGATCGACGATCCGGACGTCGGTGTCGCCAAGCTGATCGAGGTCGTGACCAAGCGCATCCCGCGCTCCTTTGGGCTCGATCCGATCCGCGACGTCCAGGTCCTGACGCCGATGCTCCGCGGCTCGCTCGGCTCGCGCAACCTCAACCACGAGCTCCAGCGCGTGCTGAACCCGAACCCGGCCCAGCAGATTGAGCGCTTCGGCTGGCGCTTCGCCCCCGGTGACCGGGTGATGGAGACCCAGAACGACTACGATCGCGACGTCTTCAACGGCGATCTCGGCATGGTGGCACGCATCGACGAGGAGGAAGGCGCGGTCGTGGTCACCTTCGACGGGCGGGAAGTCGTCTACCCCTACGGCGAGCTCGACACGCTGGTGCCGGCCTTCGCCACGACGATCCACAAGAGCCAGGGCTCGGAGTATCCCGCGGTGGTGATCCCGATCGTGACACAGCACTTCAACATGCTGGCGAGGAACCTGCTCTACACCGGCGTCACGCGCGGCAAGCAGCTCGTCGTGCTGATCGGTCAACGCAAGGCGATCGGCATGGCGGTTCGGGGCGGGAGCGCGAAGCGGCGCTGGACGAAATTGCGGGAGTGGCTGGCCCCTGGTGCAATTAATGTCGCTCGCCCTGAGCCTGACTGTCTCTTCAGCAGCGCGCTGGACGGTAGCAGCAACGCATTGTAGGCGTCCGCGACAGATCCAGGGTTGCTGCACCAGGCGAGGTTGGCCTCTTGAACGAGCATAGAGGCGCGGCACCGCTGACGATCTATCTTGACGTCGATGGCGTCGTGACGACGGTCGGCTACCAACGGCAGGCCGGCAAGGACAGGCTCAACCCGACCCAGGTCGCCCTCGTCGCTGGCTTGGTGACAGAGTTCGATGCCAAAGTGGTCGTTTCATCGACATGGCGCGTCGACGACTGCCGTCCGACCCTGGTGAAAGCCGGCCTCCCCGAGACCTGCTTCCACCCAGACTGGCGGACCGCCATCCTGCCAACCAGCCGAGATGCTGAGACCGGCGGTATGCTCCCAGCCGAGCGAGCTGGGCGTGGTGACGAGATTGCCGAGCACGCGGCTCGAAACCGCATCTTAGACTACCTCGTACTCGACGACGTCGCAGTCGGTCCCGCTCACGCGGGCCGACACGTCCGGCCGATTGCGGAGTCCGGCCTAAGCGAAGCGGACGTGGCCCAAGCTCGAAGGCTTCTGGCTGGGATGGACGTCGTTCGCTGAACGATGGGTCGGAACGGATCTCATCTCGCGACCGCCGATTTAATGCCCTCTTAGGGATTGAACTTTCTGAGGGCGCAGGTCATTCCATGACAGTGGAGTGACACGCGCGTCACTCTGCTCCCGACATCGACAGGGTCACTTCGACCTTTGCCGGACACGCCCGTCCGGTCCCTCCTCGACGCTGCACCTGTGCGGCTTCTTGGAGCGCGTCGCGTCGGATCGTCGATTGGCAGGAAGGAGTGGATGCAATGTTTGGGTTCAGAAACCAGGTCGATGCATCCAGTCCTTCACTTACCGCGCTGGGCATCACCGAACGGTCGGCGGCAAAGGCCTATGCTGCCCTGATCGCGATTGGTTGGTCCGAGATCGGCTTCGGGTACCATGGCACCGTCCATGCGCATCAGGACCACCCGGACGTCGTCGTACGCTTTGCACGAAAGGCCGATGGCTTCGGTGACTATGCGGCTCTGCTCCGCAAAGGGTTCGCTGGTTCGAACGGACCGCATGCACCGCGTATCCACGACATGCACGTCAGCCGCTGCGGTGCACTGATGACCGTGGGCTCGCGACTGTCCAATCCCGCCCACGACATATGGTGGCTGGCCTACGCCCACGCCGTCATTGCGGACCATCCGGGAATTGCGATGGACGAGGGTGTACGCGATCGGTTCAAAACCGAATGGCCAGCGCACGAGCCCCGGATAGACCATCCGAGCTTCGACTGCATCCGCGAGGCGTTCAGGACCGCGTGGCCCGGCTACGAGGCTTATGTTGCCGCGTTGCGGGCCGTGTCGCCCCAGAGCCTCGACCCAAACATCGGCAACGTCCTCGTCGGGGACGATGGCAGTCCCGTGGTCAACGACCCCCTATGCGACGACGGCTACGGCCTGTGGCGCTCGCCTCTCCTGCGGGTTTCGGCTCGCTTCGCGGATCTCGTACGCCGGCTTGCGGGCGACGCAATTGGTAGAGCCCCCGTCCCCGCCTGATCGTGAAGGCAACGCCGCAGCACTGCGCCGTTGCATCAGATCGGTAGCTGGGAAACCGATGACCTTTTCATCGTACGGAACCTAGCTCCAGAGGATCATCGTCGTTCGATCGAATACGGTCATGTTGCAGCTGCAACGTGATGCCGAACGAGCGCAAGCCCGATTCGGCCCCCGGGCCCTTGCCTTCTCAATCAGCCCCAGCGAGCGATCCTTCAGGCAATCAATTGCAGAAGGCGTGCGCGAGGCGGTCGTCCTGAGCCATGGGGAGCTCCTCAGCCCAGGACGATTGAGAGCTAGATCACGAGGCGCGCTTCGATGAGATCGATCTCACGAACGAGCCGACGCAGGAGCACATCGTCGATGGCTTGAGAGCGACGCAAACGGTAGAGTGCTTGGCGCTCGGCCTCGATACCCGCGAGGCGTAAACGCTTTTCGGTGTTCGCCAACTGCCTGACACGGCTGAACTCCTTCCGGCTCTCTGCCGTCGGAGCCTCCAACCCCTCGTATCGGTCCATCGCTCTAGCGCCAGCTTCGACCGCGATCGAGGCGTCCTCCTGCTCCTCGACGAGGCGATGTTGCAGGGCCTCGATGGCCCTCACCGCATCGTCGCGAGCAGCGGCTCGCGCTGCGTCTTCCTCGGCATCGTGACTTGGCTCGGGAGGAAGCTGAAGCCCACGGAGAAGCGGCGGCAGGACCGTGCTGGCAAGGAGCAGCGATGTCAGAATGACCCCCATCGTAAGCGCTCGGTGACGGCTGCCTTGTGCGGATAGGGTCTGGGTCTGGATACAGGGGATGGCGCGGGATGGCGCTGTATCGGCCCTGTGTCTGGACCTATGACGAACACGGCTCACATCGTCGTCGC
>NZ_VRUX01000169.1:0-7765 GCF_008039885.1 Methylobacterium sp. WL103 | reverse complement strand
GTGCGGCCGGGCCCGCTCACCGCCCACCTTCCGGCGCTCCGAGCCACCGACGTGGTGCACGTGGCCGGCGACAGCTCGACCGTGGGCGCCGTACAGGTGCTGGCCGCCGCCGTCGGCGCTCGGTGCTACCCGGTTCTAGTCGACGCGTAGACCGCGCGCCGCCCCGCTTTCTTTGACGCTTTCGGGCCGCGGTGTTTCACGCATCGCCGCGCGACGGTCCCGGATGGATCGCTCGAAGCACCGCGCGGCCCCCTCTTTCATGGGGAGAGGGTCCGGGTGAGGGGCGTAACCTCTCCGGACGGTTCTCGTCCCTCACCCTGCCCCTCTCCCGCTCGGGAGAGGGGACCCGCGTGCGACCTGCACGGTTGAGGAGGCCGTCCGCCCCGACCCAGGATCGAAACCGGCGAAGCCGCGCTTAGACCTGCACCCGCCAGATCTCCTCGGCGTATTCCCGCATCGAGCGGTCGGAGGAGAACCACGCCATGCGCGCGGTGTTGCGGATCGCCATGGCCCACCAGCGCGCCTGGTCCTTCCAGGCGGCGTCGATCTCGCGCTGGGCCCGCCAGTAATCGTCGAAGTCGACGGTGAGCAGGTACTGGTCGCGGTGGCGCAGGTCGTCGGTGAGCGGCCGGAAGCGGTTCGGCTCGTCGGGCGAGAACCGGCCCGAGGCGATCATGTCGAGGGCGGCGGCCAGGCGCGGCGAGGCCTGGATCGCCTTCTGGGCGTAGTTGGTTTCGGTGATGCGCGCCTGCACGCCGGCGGCGTCGAGGCCGAAGATGAAGATGTTGTCCGCGCCGACGTGGTCGCGGATCTCGATGTTGGCGCCGTCGAGCGTGCCGACGGTGAGCGCGCCGTTCAGCGCGAGCTTCATGTTGCCGGTGCCCGACGCCTCCATGCCGGCGGTCGAGATCTGCTCGGACAGGTCGGCGGCCGGGATGATCGCCTCGGCGAGGCTCACCGAGTAGTTCGGCAGGAACACCACCTTCAGCCGGTCGGCGACCTCGGGGTCGTCGTTGACGGTCTTGGCGACGTCCAACGCCAGCTTGATGATCAGCTTGGCCTGGCTGTAGCTCGGCGCCGCCTTGCCGCCGAAGATCTTGACGCGGGGCGTCCAATCCTTGTGCGGCTCGGCCTTGATCGCCTGGTAGAGCGCCACCGTCTCGATGACGTTGAGCAGCTGGCGCTTGTATTCGTGGATGCGCTTGATCTGCACGTCGAACAGAGCCGAAGGGTCGACCTCGATTCCGGTGCGCTCGGCAATGATCTCGGCGAGCGCCTGCTTGCGGCTGAAGCGCGCCGCCGCGTAGCGCTTCACGAAGGCTGGATCCTCGGCGAAGGCATCGAGGCCGCGCAGCAGGCCCGGGTCGTCGAGGACGCCGGATCCGACGGCCTCGACCGCGAGCCGGGTCAGGCCGGGGTTGGCGTTGTGGAGCCAGCGGCGGAAGGTGATGCCGTTGGTCTTGTTGACGATCTTGTCGCCGTCGAGGGCGTGCAGGTCGCGGAACACCGTCGAGCGCATCAGGTCGGTGTGGAGCGCGGAGACGCCGTTCACCCGGCGGGCGCCGTGGAAGGCGAGGTGCCCCATCCGCACGCGACGCCCCTGCGATTCGTCGATGAGCGAGACCGAAGCGAGGTGGGCGGCGAAGTTCGTCTCGCCCTGCCGGCCGTGGCGGCCCTGCTCTTCGAGGTGCATCCAGTTGATCAGGTAGATGATCTGCATGTGGCGCGGCAGCAGCCGTTCCATCAGCTCCACCGGCCAGGTCTCGAGGGCTTCCGGAAGCAGGGTGTGGTTGGTGTAGTGCAGCGTGTTGGTGGTGACGTGCCAGGCGTCCTCCCACTGCAGGCCGTGATCCTCCAGCAGGATGCGCATCAGCTCCGGCACCGCGATCGCCGGGTGCGTGTCGTTGAGCTGGATCGCGGCGTGGTCGTGCAGCGAGCGAACGTCGCCGCGCTCGGCCACGTGCCGCCGGACGAGGTCCTGCAGCGAGGCGGAGGTGAAGAAGTATTCCTGGCGCAGGCGCAGCTCCTGGCCGGCGGTGGAGGAATCGCTCGGATACAGCACCCGCGAGATCGCCTCGGCCCGCATCCGGGCGGAGACCGCGCCGACGTGGTCGCCGCCGTTGAACTGCGCCAGCTCCACCGG
Source organism: Methylobacterium sp. WL103 (assembly GCF_008039885.1). Lineage (NCBI taxonomy): Bacteria > Pseudomonadati > Pseudomonadota > Alphaproteobacteria > Hyphomicrobiales > Methylobacteriaceae > Methylobacterium > Methylobacterium sp. WL103. Next base: position 5,622 of record NZ_VRUX01000169.1, on the reverse strand, counting down.
CGCCTCGCTCTCGGCCTTCCAGAGCCGCAGCGTGTTGACGGTCTTGCCCTTCCAGCCGACCACCGGCACGTCGTGCGCCACGGCCAGCACGGTCTCGGCGGGATACCAGTGCCGGCGGATCACGCCGTCCGACACCGCGGCCATGGTGACGTGGCCGCCGAAGCCGATCGTGTAGGTCGCGTCCGGGCGCGCGAACTCCCACGGGTTGCCTTCCGCGAGCCAGGTCTCGGGCGCCTCGCGCTGCCAGCCGTCCTCGAAGGTCTGCCGGAACAGGCCGTGATCGTAGCGGATGCCGTAGCCCATCGCCGGGATGCCGATGCTCGCCATGCTCTCCATGAAGCAGGCCGCCAGCCGCCCGAGGCCGCCGTTGCCGAGCGCCGCGTCGGGCTCCGCGCCCTCCACGGTGCCGAGGTCGACGCCGAGGCTCTGCAACGCGGCGCGGGTGGTCTCGACGAGGCCGAGGTTGTTCATCGCATCGGACAGAAGCCGACCGATCAGGAATTCGAGGGAGAGGTAGTAGACGCGCTTGTTCGGCACCGACGCGTCCGTCGCCTGGCAGGCGTCGACGATCCGGTCGCGCAGCGCAAGCGCGGTGGCGGCGAACCAGTCGCGCTCGCGCGCCGTCTCGGGGGTCTTGCCGATGGCGTAGGCGAGCTTGCCGCGGATCGCCTCGCGAAGGTCGGCGACGGCGTCGCCGGAGGCGGGCTGAGCCGGCTTGTCCCAGACGGCGGGCTCGCGGAACGTCGCATGGGTCGTCCGCTCCGGTGCGTCGGACCGGTCTTCACCGGGTGCGGGTGCCAGAATAGCGTCTTTCAGCACGTGCAATCCCCCATCGTCCGCGCCGGCGCGTCTTCGCGTCTCGAGCGCCACTTGCGTCCTTCGGCGGTTCTCGACCTCGCCACCTGAGGATCGACGATCCTGCGGTCGCTCACCGGTCTTGTCGAGGCGTCGCCGGGGCCCGACCACGTCGGCGGCGGCGATCTCGTCCGCCTTTGTGTCCTTTCAGACACAAGCACCGTCGCACCCAAACCCGACAGGACTTTGTCACGCCGGTGTTGAACTCTGGGTGAACCCTGGTCCCATCGCGCCCTGCCTGCGGAGGCGCTAAAGCCGGGGCCTGTCAACTTCGGGGATATCGTCCATGGCCGACACCGTCTGGTGGAAGCGCGGCACCGTCTACCAGGTCTACCCGCGCTCGTTCCAAGACACGGACGGCGACGGGATCGGCGACCTGCGCGGGATCACGGCGCGGCTCGAACACCTCGCCTGGCTCGGGGTCGACGCGGTCTGGATCTCGCCGATCTATCCCTCGCCGATGGCCGATTATGGCTACGACGTGGCAAATTACTGTGAAATCGACCCGCTCTTCGGCACGCTGGCAGACTTCGACGACCTCGTTGCAGAAGCCCGCCGGCGGCGACTGAAGGTGATTCTCGACTTCGTGCCGAATCACAGCGCGATCACGCATCCGTGGTTTGCCGAAAGCCGCGCCTCGCGAACGAACCCGCGGCGGGACTGGTACATCTGGCGCGATCCGGCGCCGGATGGCGGCCCGCCCAACAACTGGCTCAGCAACTTCGGCGGCCCGGCCTGGACGCTCGATCCGGCGACCGGGCAATACTACTACCACGCCTTCCTGCGCGAGCAGCCCGACCTGAACTGGCGCAACCCGGAGGTCCGCGCCGCCATGCACAACGCCCTGCGGTTCTGGCTCGACCGCGGCGTCGACGGCTTCCGCGTCGACGTGATCTGGCACCTGATGAAGGATGCCGGATTTCGCGACAACCCGGAGAACCCGGACTTCTCGCCCGAGCAGGCGGAGATCAACCGCTTCGCCCAGGTCTACTCGGCCGACCGCCCCGAGGTCCTGGACGTCATCGCCGAGATGCGCGCGGTGCTGCGCCCCTACGGCGAGCGGGTGCTGATCGGCGAGATCTACCTGCCGATGGAGCGGCTGATGGCCTATTACGGCCCTGATCTGAGCGGCGCCGACATGCCGTTCAACTTCCAGTTGATCCAGACGCCGTGGAAAGCCGAGGCGGTGTCCGACCTCGTCGCGAACTACGAGGCGGCCCTGCCCGAGGGCGGCTGGCCGAACTGGGTGCTCGGCAACCACGACCAGCCGCGCATCGCCGCCCGCGTCGGACCAGACCAGGCGCGGATCGCGGCGATGCTGCTGCTGACGCTGCGCGGCACGCCGACGCTGTACTACGGCGACGAGATCGGGCTCGCCCACGTGCCGATCCCGCCGGACCGGGTCCGCGACCCGTGGGAACGCAACGAGCCCGGCCACGGCCGCGACCCCGAGCGCACGCCGATGCAGTGGGACGGCGAGACCCATGCCGGCTTCTCCACTGCCGAGCCCTGGCTGCCGCTGTCGCCGGATGCGGCGACCCGAAACGTCGACGCCCTGCGCGACGACCCGACCTCGATCCTCACGCTCTATCGTCGGCTCCTCACCCTGCGCCGCGAGCACGCGGCCCTGTCGGTGGGCGGCTATCGCGGCGTCGCGGCCGGCGCCGCGGACGTGTTCGCCTACGAGCGCTTTTCCGCGGATGGCGTGTTCCGCATCCTGCTCAATTTCGGCGAGGCGGCGCACGCCCTCGACCTGAAGGGCGACGAAGCCTGGACGGTGGTGCTGTCGACCCGGGGCCATCGCGGCGGGGAGCGCACCGCCGCAACGGTCGAACTCGGGCCGAACGAGGGGCTGATCCTGCGCAGGATCTAGGCGCGCGAACGCTTATGCCGCAGTGCAATGCGATGAACCGCCCATTAACGGTCTGGTGGCCTAGAGTGTGCGTCGCAGCGGAAACCGGCGGGGCACGAGGGCGTTGGCAATGTCGAGATCGGTTGCGGATGAAGCGGTGCGCCAGGACCGTTCCGCACGGCGCGGAAATCCCTTGATGGTCGAGCCCCAAGCGTTCCATTCCGCTTCTGCGAACGCCCTCCGGCCGATCCCGACGCCGTCGAACGCCCTGCCCGACCTTCGCACCGCACTGCAGCCCCGCATCCTCTACGCCACGCCGGAGATGGCCGACTTCGTCAAGACCGGCGGTCTCGGCGAGGTGGCCGGCGCGCTGCCGCGAGCGCTGCGCAAGCAGTACGACGTCCGCGTCCTGATCCCCGGCTACCGGCAGGTGGTGGAGGCGTTCCCGTCCATGCCCGTGGTGGCGCGGCTCGACGGGTTCGCCGGCGTCCCGCCCTGCGATCTCGGCCTCGTCGAGACCGGCGACGGCCTGCGCATCTACGTCCTGCTCAGCCCCGACCTGTACGAGCGCGACGGCACGCCCTACGGCAACGCCGACGGCGACTTCTCCGACAACGACCTGCGCTTCGCGCGGCTGAGCCTCGCGGCCGCAGAGATCGCGCAGGGTGCCGACCCCGCCTGGGCCGCCGACCTGCTCCACCTCAACGACTGGCAGTCGGCGCTGGCCCCGGCCTACCTCGCCTGGCGCCGCATCCGCGTGCCGAGCGTGCTGACGATCCACAACCTCGCCTACCAGGGCTTGTTTCCGCGTGAGACCATGGCCCGCCTCGGCATGCCCGAGGACGCCTTCGACATGAACGGCGTCGAGTTCTACGGGCAGCTCTCGTTCCTGAAGGCGGGCCTGTACTACGCCACCCACGTCACCACGGTGAGCGAGACCTACGCCCGCGAGATCCTGACGCCGGATTCCGGCTGCGGCCTCGACGGCCTGCTGCGGACGCGGGCGGCGCAAGGCCGGCTCGCCGGCATCCTCAACGGCATCGACGAGAGCTGGGACCCGCGCACCGACCCGCACCTCGCCACCCGCTTCGAGGCCGACGACTGGAAGGGCAAGCGCGCCAACGCCGAATCGGTGCGTGGCCAGTTCGGGCTCGCGGTCTCGCGCGGGCCGCTCTTCGCCATCGTCTCGCGCCTCGTGCACCAGAAGGGCATCGACCTCTCGATCCAGGCCGCGGAGACCATCGTCGCCGAGGGCGGCCAGCTCGTGGCCATCGGCCAGGGCGAGGCCCGGTTCGAGGATGCGCTGCGCGGCCTCGCCCGCCGCCACCCGGATTCGGTCGGCGTCCACGTCGGGTTCGAGGAGCGGGACGCCCGCCGGATGTTCGCCGGCAGCGACTTCCTGCTGATGCCGTCGCGCTTCGAGCCCTGCGGCCTTGCGCAGATGTACGCCCAGCGCTTCGGCTCGCTGCCGATCGTGCGACGCACCGGGGGCCTGGCCGACACGGTCGAGGACGGCGTCACCGGCTTCACCTTCGCCGACCCGTCGCCGCGGGGCTTCACCGGCGCCGTCCGCCGGGCGCTCGACACCTTCGCCCAGAAGAAGCGGCTCAACGCCATGCGCCGGACGGCGATGTCGCGCACCTTCGGCTGGGACGAGGCCGCCGCCAACTACGGCGATCTCTACGGCCGCGCATTCGGCAACGGTTCCGCCCTACGCTGGCGCGCCGCCTGAGGCACCGGGCACCACGTCACCAGATCGCGAACGTCACAGGGTCGCGAACGGCACAACGGCGAGCCCGATGGCCACGAGCGCGATCGGCGCGAACCGGAGAACGCGGCGCCGTGATCCGGTCGCGGCGTTCGCCATTGTGAGCGCGAACAGCGGCAGGATCGGCAGCAGGTAGCGCCCCTGCGGGCCGTCGATGCGGGGATCGCCGACATTCGTCCAGCTGAGATACTGCGACAGCAGGACGACCCACAAAGCGAGCCCGGCGGCGAACGCCAGCAGCACGAACGACGCCCCGCCCTCGCGTCGTCCTCCGGAGCCGGCCGCTGCCGCGGCGAGCGCAGCGATCCACAGCCAGACGACGATTTTGGGCAGGTGGCGATCGTGCCAGCCGAGGATGCCGACCGTGCCCTCGGACAGCATGACCAGGTGCTTCACCGAAAGGAGGAAGCGCGCCGGCACGGTGACGAAGCGGACCGGATCCGCCGTCAGCACGCGAAGCTGTGCTGCCGGATCGGTGCCGAGGAACGTCGCCGGACGCTCGCCCGGCCAGAGCGGACCCGCCTCGTAGGCCGCGCGCGGCACCGGCGTCGCGATGGTGGCCGTGGCGTACACGGTCCAGAGGGCAGCCGGCAGCACCACCGCCGAGACCACCGCCAAGCGTGGAAGCAGCCCGGCGCCGACCTGCCGCCAGGTCCCACTTGGGAGCGGCAGAAGCAGCATCAGCGCGATCGGCGCGTAGGGCGGCTTCGCCAGCAGGATCAGGGCGACGAGCACGGCCGCGGCGGCGTAGCGCCGTCTGCCCGGCGGCGCATCCGCCTCGCCTGTCAGGAGTGCGGCGGCGAGGATCGCGGTGTCGACGATCAGGCCGTCCTGGTTGAACGAGGCGGCGAGCGACAGCGCCATCGGCAGGGTGAGCACGGCGAAGAGCCAGGCCCGCCCGCGCCGCGCCAGCACGAGGGCGCAGGCGCCGACCAGCCCGTAGGCCGCGACATTGAACAGGCGTCCGAGCCGGGCGGAGGCGCGGGCCGACAGGTCGAGGGCGTGGCCGAGCCCGAGACCCGCGGCCGCCGGCCCGTAGAAGACGGGGACGTAGGTGGCGATCGTGTAGAGTGGCGCGAAGGCGCCGGCACCGCCCCAGGGACCGGTGCCGACCGCCGGATCGACCGGCGCCGCCGCGATCCGGGCG
>NZ_VRUX01000168.1:0-7772 GCF_008039885.1 Methylobacterium sp. WL103 | reverse complement strand
CCGGGGGCTCGGGCAGGCTCGGCAGCATCGCCGTGATCTGCCGGTCGATCGCGGTGACGTCGTCGAGCTTCGTCGGCGCCGCATCCAGCGGCGTCGCAGGCAGGGCCGAGACGGCCGCCGCCGGCTGCTCCGGGGCGGCCGGCGTCGTCGCGCCCATCAGGCGCTTCAACTCCACGTCGGCGAAATGCGCGAGCTTGCGGGCGCCGGCATGGGTGAAGTGCACGCCGTCGGCGGTGCGCAGCTTGGCGGTCTGCCCGTCGAGGTCCGGCCCGGTGGCGGTGTAGTGGTTGCGGTCGTCGGAGAATCCCGGCCCGACGTCGACGTAGGTGCCGCCGCCCTTGGTGACCGCGTCCCGGATGATGTCGTTGATGCTGCCGAGGTCGCGGGTCAGGCTCTCGCTGCGCATCGGCGGGGTGCCGACCCAGACCAGCGGGATCTTCCGGTCGGCGAACACGTTGACCAAGGCCTCGACGCGGGCGCGGTAGAGCTCGCGCCAGCGATCGGTGAGCGGGTCGAGGGTCTGGTCGCCGTCGCGTATCGGCTGGCGATCGTTGGCGCCGAGCATGACCACGGCGTAGCCGACCTTCGGGTTCGCCTTGAGGTAGTCGTCTGCGGCCTTCGGCCAGTCGATGACGTCCCGGCGCACGAGGCCGCTGTCGCCTTTGGCCCTGTCGATCACCGCGATGTCGGCGCTGTCCGCGAAGACGTCGTCGAGTCCGCGGCTCAGGTGGTCGGCCAGCGAATCGCCGAACACCGCGATCTGCACCTTCGCCTCGGTCTTCTTCAACGCCGGCGTCGGGGCCGCGATCGTGGGCGCCGGCCGGGTCTGCGGTCGCCGGATCTGGCGCGGTGCAGCGTCGGCACCGACCGGCGGGCGCGGACGTGGCGGACGGTAGGTCGGGGCGACCTGGCGCGGCTCGGGCGCGCTCGGCCTGTCCTCCCAGGGCCAGTAGAACTGCCTTCGTTCGGGCTCCGGCGCCGTGGCACGGCGCGGGGCCCGAGCATAGCCGTCGTCCTCGCGGTAATAGGCGTCGCGGCCGCGACGGCGCGGCTGGTCGTAGTTGTCGCCCCACTGCGCCTCGGCCGGCGACGGCGGCAGGAGGACGAGCGGTAGAGCGAGGCCGAACCCGAGCGCCAGGACGATGCGGGGCCCCTTGGCGGTTGTCACAACTCGGTTCGTCGCATCGCGTCTCATCCGCCCTCCGTTCATGCGCCCTCCGGTGCCGCGGACTTCGACCCGCGGTTGAGCATAGCCGAGCCCTTACTGCGCGTCTAAGGCCTGCCCGATAGACGGTCACGGAGCGCCGGCGTCGCGTAGCCGTCGGCGGTCAGGCCCTCGCGGACCTGATAGCGGCGGATCGCCTCGCGCAGCTTCGGGCCCGCCCGTCCGTCGGCCTCGCCGGCATAGAGTCCCTCGCGCGAAAGGCCTGTCTGCAGCGTCTGCAGCCCGGCCTTATCGAGGCGGGAGGCAGCGCTCGGCCAGGGGGCGGCGAGCGGCGGCCCTCCGGCCAGCCGGTCGGCGAGGTGCCCGATGGCGAGGGCATACGAGTCCGAGGTGTTGTAGCCGCGGATCACCTCGAAGTTGTCGGTGATCAGGAAGGCGGGACCGCCGGCGCCGCCGGGCAGGAAGACGGACGCGGCCCCCTTGTCCGGCAGGTCGCCGCCGTCGATGCGGCGCACGCCGCGGCGGGCGAAGTCGGAGAGGTCGGCCGCGTAGCGGGTCAGGTCGAACCGGTCGGGGAGGCGGACCGCGTAACCCCAAGAGATGGCGGAGTTCCACCCGAGATCCTTGAGGTAGGCGGCGATGGAGGCGAGCGCGTCGGCGTCGCTCGTCCAGATGTCGCGCCGGCCGTCGCCGTCGAAGTCGACGGCGTGCGCCAGGAAGGTCGAGGGCAGGAACTGTACCTGCCCCATGGCGCCGGCCCAGCTGCCGAGCATCCGCTCCGGCGCGACGTCGCCGCGCTGCAGGATCGCGAGGGCGGCCAGCAGCTCGTCGCGGAACAGCGTGCCGCGGTGCCGCGCGGCGGCGAGGGTCGCCAGGGCGCGGACCGTTGGTACCGTGCCGCCGCTCGCGCCAAAATCCGACTCGACGCCCCAAATCGCCAGCAGCACCGAGGCCGGGACGCCGTAGCGCGCCTCGATCGCCGGCAGGGCCTGACCGAGCGCTGCGGCACGCGCCCGGCCGCGGGCGATCCGCCCGGGCGAGACCGCGCCGACGAGGTATTCCCAGACCGGCCGCCCGAACTCGCTCTGACCCTTGATCCGCGCGAGGACAGTTGGATCGGGCGTCACGCCCCGAAACGCCGCATCGAAGGTCGCGGGCGTGATGCCCTTCGCCAGGGCGTCGACGCGCAGGGCGGCGACGAAGGCCGGAAACGCATCCGATTGGCCGGCCTTCCCGACAGGGGCGGCCTGTGCCGCGAACGCCCCGGAGGCGATGCAGAGGCCGAGCGCGAGAAGCGCGGCGGGGAACGGGTGGATTGCCATCAGATCCGGTTGCGTTTGGACAAGGCGTCTTCCCAATCGAGCGCCTGCCGGACGATCCCGTCGAGGTCGTCGTATTTCGGGCGCCAGCCGAGGCGGTCGCGGATCCGCGACGCCTCGGCGACGATCCGTGCCGGGTCGCCCGGGCGGCGGGTCGAGACGCGAACCGGGAAGTCCCGCCCCGACACGCGCTTCACCGTGTCGATCACCTCCAGCACCGAGTAGCCGGTGCCGTAGCCGCAGTTCAGCGTCAGGCTCTCGCCGCCGGCGCGCAGGTGGTCGAGGGCGACCCGGTGCGCCTCGGCGAGGTCCGAGACCTGGATGTAGTCGCGCAGGCACGAGCCGTCCGGGGTCGGGTAGTCGGTCCCGAACACCTCGAGGTGCGGGCGCTGGCCGAGCGCGGCCTGGGTCGCGACCTTGATCAGGTGGGTCGCGTTCGGCGTCGATTGCCCGGTGCGCCCCCGCGGGTCGGCGCCGGCGACGTTGAAGTAGCGCAGGATGACGTAGCTGAAGCCGTACGCGGCGGCCGCGTCCCGGATCATCCACTCGCTCATCAGCTTCGAGCGGCCGTAGGGGTTGATCGGGTTGGCGGGCAGGTCCTCCGGCACCGGCACCGTCTCCGGCTCGCCGTAGACCGCGGCGGTCGAGGAGAAGATCACGTGCTTCACGCCGGTGCGGACGGCGGTCTCGATCAGGGCGCGGGTCTTGACCGTGTTGGCGAGGTAGTAGTGCAGCGGGTCGGCGACAGAGTCCGGCACCACGATGCGGGCGGCGAAGTGGGCGATCGCGTCGACCCGATGCTGCAGGATCGTCTCGGTGACGAGGGCGGGGTCGCCGACGTCGCCGCGCACGAGCGGCACCTCCGGCGGCAGCGCCCAATCGAAGCCGGTGGAAAGGTCGTCGAGGACGACCACCTCCTCGTGCCCGGCGTCTTGAAGCGCCAGAACCATGTGGCTGCCGATATAGCCGGCACCGCCCGTGACCAGAACCGCCATCGTCGCCCTTGGAAAGAAATCGCTCGCGCAGGCCTGCGCGAGCTTGCTTTTAACCGATAATGCTCAATCGTGCGCCGCGACGGCCCATGGCCGATCGCTCGCCGTGCTAGTGTTGCCAGGAACGCCCGGCCCGTCCAACTCCCACGTTTGGGTTTTTGCTTGATGAAACCGATCCGAAAGGCCGTCCTCCCCGTTGCGGGCCTCGGCACCCGCTTCCTGCCCGCCACCAAGGCCGTCCCGAAAGAGATGCTGACGGTGGTCGACCGGCCGGTCGTGCAGCACGTGGTCGACGAGGCGCGGGAAGCCGGCATCGAGCACTTCATCTTCGTCACGGGCCGCGGCAAGGCGGTGATCGAGGACCATTTCGACATCGCGTTCGAGCTCGACCGGATGCTGCAGGAGCGCGGCAAGCAGGCCGCCTACGAGGAGCTGAAGCGCGACCTGCCGGCCGCCGGCCAGACCAGCTTCACCCGTCAGCAGGCGCCGCTCGGCCTCGGCCACGCGGTGTGGTGCGCCCGCGAGATCGTCGGCGACGAGCCCTTCGCCGTGCTGCTGCCGGACATGCTCAGTCGCGGCTGCATGGGCCAGATGCTCTCCGCCTACGAGCGGCACGGCGGCAACGTCATCGCGGTAGAAGAGGTCGCGCCCGAGGAGACGCACCAGTACGGCATCGTCAGCGTCGGCGAGACCTTCGGCCAGACCTTCGAAGTCACCGGCATGGTCGAGAAGCCGAAGCAGGGAACCGCGCCGTCGAACTTCATCATCTCGGGCCGCTACATCCTCCAGCCGGAGATCTTCGGAATCCTCGAGCACGGCGAGAAGGGCGCGGGCGGCGAGATCCAGCTCACCGATGCGATGATCAAGCTGATGGGAAGCCAGGACTTCTTCGGCATGCGCTACGAGGGCCGCACCTACGATACCGGCTCCAAGCTCGGCTTCCTCACCGCCAACATCGCCTACGCCCTCGATCGCAAGGACCTCGCAGGGCCCCTCAAGGCGGAGATCGCCAAGCTGCTCGCAGATCACTGAGCGTCGCCGGACGTGCAGCCGGTGCGGGCAGGGTATGCGCGCGCGGTAGGGGGATTTCGCTTGCGCTTTGTGCGCCGCAATCTACTTTGTGCATTGCGGGATCGCGATGGCGTCGCGGTCCGGCAGCCCTTCTTGGGCGTTTCCTCCCTAGACTTCGGGCCGCTCCTTCGGGAGTGGCCTTTTTTCTTGGTCGCAGGGCCGAACGGCATTTCGTGGCGCGCCTGAATCATCAGGCCGTGCGGACCCCTTCCTCGGAACCTCTCCGTCATCCCGAGGCCGCGCAGCGGAGGCTGAGATCCAGAGCCGCCGACGGCGCCAGCTGGAAAATGAACCGTGCTTTTGGATTTCTGGCTCGCCTCCGGCGTCCCGGAATGACGGTGTTGTGCGGGTCGTTTTCCTAGACGCGACCTACTCCGCGGCGATGCCGAGCGGCGTCTCCGAGCCGAGCTCGTCGGCGACCTCCACGATCGCACCCCGCAGCGCCGCGACGAGGCCGGAGAAGCCCTGCGTGATCGCAAGGCTCGCCTCGTTCATGTAGAGGGCGCGGTTGATCTCGATCTGCAGCGCGTGCCGGCCGATGTTCGGCTCGCCGTAATGCTCGGTGATGAAGCCGCCGGCATAGGGCTTGTTGCGCACCACCTTGTACCCGCGGGCGCGGAACGCCGCCTCGAAGGCGTCGATCAGGGCCGGATCGCAGGAGGTGCCGAAGCGGTCGCCGAGGACGAAGTCGGCCCGCGCGTCGTGGTCGCGCCCGAGGCTCGAGGACGGCATCGAGTGGCAGTCGATCAGCAGGCAGCGCCCGAATTCACGAACCGTGCGCAGGATCAGCCCGCGCAAGGCCCGGTGGTACGGCTTGTACAACCCGTCGATGCGCGCCACCGCCTCGTCCACCGGCATGCGGCCGGCATAGATCTCCTGTCCGTCCGAGACGACGCGGGGCACCGTCCCGAGGCCGCCCGCCACACGCATCGAGCGGGTGTTGGCGAAGGGCGGCAGCCGGCCCTCGAACATCCGCGGGTCGAGTTCGTAGGGCTCACGGTTCACGTCGAGGTAGGCGCGCGGGAAGTTGCAGCGCAGAAGCGGCGCGCCGAGCTGTACGACCCCGGCGAACAGCCGGTCGACATGGGCGTCCTCCGAGCGGCGGAGCGCCAGCGCATCGAGGCGCGAGGCCTTCAGGAAACTCTCCGGGTACACCGAGCCGGAATGGCCGGTGTTGAAGACGAAGGGCAGGCTGTGCCGCGTCGGTTCGTCCACGACGAAGGCGGGCGAGAATCCGAAGGCGTCGGTCAGGTGCGGGAGGGGCAGCGTCATCGGCAGGAGGCGCACCGTCGGGGATGGGAACGGCCAACGTCAGGTCACACTGTGCGGCGGCGGCGACGGCCTGTCCACTATGCCAACCGGCCAAGTCGAGCACGCGCGGTGCGGCCTGTCACCTCGCCGGACGACCTAATCCTAACGTTCTGTTTACCGAAGCCGCCCTTTATGAAAAGAACGTTGCGATTCGAGGGTTCGGAACCGTCTGATGAAAATTCTCTTGGCGGAAGACGACAACGACATGCGCCGGTTCCTGGCCAAGGCGTTGCAGAACGCCGGCTTCGACGTGCTGTCGTTCGACAACGGCCTCTCGGCCTACAACCGCCTGCGCGAAGAGCCCTTCGAGCTGCTTTTGACCGACATCGTGATGCCGGAGATGGACGGGATCGAGCTCGCCCGCCGGGCGACCGAGCTCGACCCTGACATCAAGGTGATGTTCATCACGGGCTTCGCCGCCGTGGCGCTGAACCCGGATTCGAAGGCCCCCAAGGACGCTAAGGTGCTGTCGAAGCCCTTCCACCTGCGCGACCTCGTCAACGAGGTCGAGAAGCTCCTGGCCGCTTGAGGCGGCCGGCGTGACGTTCCGGCCATAGGCGTTCGGGACCGTAGGCCGCTATATGGTTCGTGTCATCCGCGGGACGCGAACACGCCAATGCATCCGATCACGATCTACACCACGGCGTGGTGCCCCTACTGCTCGGCGGCCAAGAGCCTGCTGAAGGAGAAGGGCGCCGCGTTCCGGGAAATCGACGTCGAGAAGGCGCCGGGCGAGCGCGCGACCATGATGGCGCGGGCGGGCGGGCGCACCAGCGTGCCGCAGATCTTCGTGGGCGAGACCCATGTCGGCGGGTGCGACGACCTCTACGCCCTCGACAAGGCCGGCAAGCTCGATGCGCTGCTGACGGCGTCGGCCAATGCCTGAGCCGCGCTTCGTCGCCGCCTGCGTGCAGATGCGGTCTGGGCGCAACCCGGCCGCCAACCGCGACGCGGCGGTGGCCGGCGTGCGCGAGGCCGCCTCCCGCGGCGCGCAGTTCGTCCAGACCCCGGAGATGACCTCGCTCGTCGAGCGCGATCGGGCGCGACTGTTCGCCGTGGTTCGCGGCCAGGACGAGGACGAGACGCTGGCGGCGCTTCGCGACGTGGCGCGCGAGACCGGGACGGTGGTGCAGGTCGGCTCCCTCGCCATCCTCGCGGGCGAGAAGGTCGCCAACCGTGCCTTTTTGATCGACGCCAACGGCGCGATCGTCGCGGCCTACGACAAGCTTCACCTGTTCGACGTGGACCTGCCGAGCGGCGAGCGCTGGCGGGAATCCTCGACCTATACCGGCGGCGCCTGCGCCGTCGTGGCGCCGACGCCGTGGGCCGAGATCGGGCTCGGCATCTGCTACGACATCCGCTTCCCGGCGCTGTACCGGGCGCTCGCCGAAGCCGGCGCCTCGGTGCTGACGGCGCCTGCCTGCTTCACCAAGCAGACCGGCGAGGCGCATTGGCACGTGCTGCACCGGGCCCGCGCCATCGAGACCGGATCGTTCATGATCTCGGCGGCGCAGGGCGGGAAGCACGAGGACGGGCGCGAGACCTACGGGCACTCGCTCATCGTCGATCCCTGGGGCCGGGTGCTGGCCGACGCGGGCGGCACCGAGCCAGGCGTGATCCTGGCCGAGATCGACCTCGCCGCGGTGGCCGACGCGCGGGCGCGGATCCCCTCGCTCCAGCACGGGCGGCCCTTCACCGTCGAGCGCGTCGGCACGCCCGGAGCCGCCACGACGTGACGGCATGATCCGGTACAACCTCGTGTGCGAGGCCGGGCACGGCTTCGACAGCTGGTTTCCCTCCTCCGACTCCTTCGACGAACAGGCCGCGCGCGGCTTGGTGACGTGCCCGGTCTGCGACTCGACGCACGTCACCAAGGGCCTGATGGCGCCGAGCCTCGCCCGCACCGACCGGGCG
>NZ_VRUX01000167.1:0-7808 GCF_008039885.1 Methylobacterium sp. WL103 | reverse complement strand
CCGACCGGCTCCAGCGCGACGCCGGCCGCCTCGCAGGCCGCGCGAAGGGCTTCCACAAGCGCCTCCGCCTCGACCATGTGGGCGAAGGGGCCGTCGGCGTCCCGCGGCGTCTGCGCGAAGGTGAGGAAGACCGGGCGCACCGGGTCGGGGAGCCGGCTGTCGCTGATCGCCATCTCGGTGATCGGTGCGGCCGCCGCCCCGAGCCCGTCCCAGATCCCGAGCCGCTCCAGCATGCGCCGGCCGCCCGCCGCGATGGCGAAGGCCCGGCCCCGCTGCCGCACGGCCGCCTGCGCGAGCCCCGGATCGCAGACCGTGACCGCGAGCGCATCCCCGTGCGCCTGGCGCAGGGCCAGGGCCAGCGACAGGCCCGGGATGCCCGCGCCCGCGAGCAGCAGGTGGCGGCTGCCCGGGCGGGTCGTCGAACCCCTCATCGCCTCGTCCTCATCGTTCGTGCATCCCGCCTCGCGGCGTCCCGGCAGTGACACCGCTTCCGCCCGCAGGCAACGCCCGGCGCGGGCGGGCGGTCCCGGAGTGGCGCCGTCGCAGGCCGAGCGCGATGGCGGGCGCGATGGCGAGGCGGGCCGTGCGGATGCTATGGCGGAGGCGTCCCCGCCGAGAAAGCCCGCCGCACCGCCATGCCGTCCGATCCCGTCCTGCCGCCCGAGCCGGCCTCGCCGACCAACCCCGACATCGTCGCCGAACTCCTCGCCATCCTCGACCTCGAGCGGCTGGAGACCGACCTGTTCCGCGGCGTCAGCCCGCAGAACGGCTGGAAGCGGGTGTTCGGCGGGCAGGTGGTGGGGCAGGCGCTGGTCGCCGCGACCCGCACGGTGCCGAGCGCCCGGGCGCCGCACTCGCTCCACGCCTACTTCCTCCTCGGCGGCGATCCCAGTGTGCCGATCGTCTACGAGGTCGAGCGCATCCGCGACGGCCAGAGCTTCACCACGCGCCGGGTCAAGGCGATCCAGCACGGCCGCGCGATCTTCGCGATGACCGCCTCGTACCAGGTGACGGAATCCGGCCACGCCCACCAGGCGGCGATGCCCGAGGCGCCGCCGCCGGAATCGCTGCCCGACACCAAGTCCCTGCTCGCCAAGGGCGTGCCCGGCATCCCCGCGGCGGTGGCCGGCTATTTCGGCCGTCCCCGCCCGATCGAGCTGAAGCCGGTCGACCTGCGGCGCTACCTCGAAGGCGGGCCGCAGGCGCCCCTGTGCAATGTCTGGCTGCGCGCGGCCTCGACGCTCCCCGACGACCCGGCGATCCACCAGGCGGTGCTCGCCTACGCCTCGGACATGACCCTGCTCGACGCCACGCTGATCGCCCACGGCTGCTCGGTGTTCGATGCCGACATCCAGTCGGCGAGCCTCGACCACGCCCTGTGGTTCCACCGCCCGTTCCGGGCCGACGACTGGCTGCTCTACGCGCAGGACAGCCCCAACGCGGCGGGCGCCCGGGGTTTCGCCCGCGGCCAGATCTTCTCGCGCGACGGGACGCTGGTGGCGTCGGTGGCGCAGGAGGGCCTGATCCGCCCGCGGTCGGCCTAGTTTCGCGCCAAACCCTTCGGCGGCGGCCTTGGTGGCCGTTCGATTGAGCTTCGATCGAGCAAGATGCCTTCTCAGTAGGCATCTACTGCTCAGCTTGCGCCCGCCGCCGCGCCAGTGCGCGACCAATGCGTGTGCATTCGGGACGGATGCGAAAAGGTTCCCGAAAACGTCGGCCCTGGCATAGTCCTTGAATGACGGCCCGGCGATCGCGGGGCCATTCCGGCCCTGCGCGACCATTCCCGGACCGGGGCCCCCTGCCGAGCGTCGGCTGCGGCGGACGGTTCCCAAGCCACAGCAGGGGGCGCCACCCATGAAAATCGTGATGGCCATCATCAAGCCGTTCAAGCTGGAGGAGGTGCGCGACGCGCTGACCGGCATCGGCGTGCACGGCCTGACGGTGACCGAGGTCAAGGGCTACGGCCGCCAGAAGGGCCACACCGAGATCTACCGCGGCGCGGAATACGCCGTGAGCTTCCTGCCCAAGCTGAAGATCGAGGTCGCGGTCGCCGCCGACCTGACCAGCACGGTGATCGACGCCATCGCGGGCGCCGCCCGCACCGGCCAGATCGGCGACGGCAAGATCTTCGTCATGCCGCTGGAGAAGGCCGTCCGGATCCGCACCGGCGAGACCGACGCCGACGCGCTCTGAGCGGCCGGCGACAGACGCCGTCCCTCCCTCCATTCTGCCTCGCATCCATCCTGACAGCACCGCGACCCGGGAGTCTCGTGTCCATGAAACTTCGTAACGCCCTCGCGCTCGGACTGGGAGGGGCCGCGCTCGCCCTCGTCCTCGTCGAGCCGTCCCTCGCGCAGACGCCGGTGCCCGAGGCGGCCTCCGCGCCCGCGCCCGCCGCCCTGGTGCCCAACAAGGGCGACACCTCCTGGATGCTGATCTCCTCGGCCCTCGTGCTGATGATGAGCGTGCCGGGCCTGGCCCTGTTCTACGGCGGCCTCGTGCGCACCAAGAACATGCTCTCGGTCCTGACGCAGGTCTTCGCGATCGTCTCGATCGTCTGCCTGCTGTGGGTGTTCTACGGCTACAGCCTCGCCTTCACCAACGGCGGCGGCATCAACGACTTCGTCGGCGGCTTCTCGAAGGCGTTCCTGAAGGGCGTCGACCCGAACTCGACCGTCGCGACCTTCTCCAACGGCGTCGTCATCCCGGAATACGTCTACATCTGCTTCCAGATGACGTTCGCGATGATCACCCCGGCCCTCATCGTCGGCGCCTTCGCCGAGCGGATGAAGTTCTCCGCGCTCGTGGTGTTCACCATCCTCTGGGTGACGCTGATCTACTTCCCGATGGCGCACATGGTCTGGTACTGGGGCGGCCCGGACGCGGTCGGCAACGCCGCCAAGGCCCTGGCTGCCGCCACCGACGACGCCTCGAAGGCGACCGCGCAGGCGGCCCTCGACGCCGTCAACGCCGACGCGGGCTTCCTGTTCAAGAAGGGCGCCCTCGACTTCGCCGGCGGCACCGTCGTGCACATCAACGCGGGCATCGCCGGCTTCGTCGGCTGCCTGATGCTCGGCAAGCGCATCGGCTACGGCCGTGACCTGCTCGCCCCGCACTCGCTGACCATGACCATGATCGGCGCCTCGCTGCTCTGGGTCGGCTGGTTCGGCTTCAACGCCGGCTCCAACCTCGAGTCGAACGGCACCACGGGCCTCGCCATGATCAACACCTTCGTCGCCACGGCGGCGGCGGCGGTGTCCTGGCTGTTCGTGGAGTGGGCGATGAAGGGCAAGCCGTCGCTGCTCGGCATGGTCTCCGGCGCCATCGCCGGCCTCGTGGCCGTCACCCCGGCGTCCGGTTTCGCCGGCCCGATGGGCTCGATCGTCCTCGGCCTCGTCGCCGGCGGCGTCTGCTTCGTGATGTGCTCCACCGTGAAGAACGCGATCGGCTACGACGACTCGCTCGACGTGTTCGGCGTGCACTGCATCGGCGGCATCCTCGGCGCCCTGGCGACGGGCATCCTGGTCGACCCGAAGCTCGGCGGCGTCGGCATCCCCGACTACGCGACCAAGCCCGGCGAGATGGTGCTCGGCACCTACGACATGATGAGCCAGTTCATCATCCAGGCGGAGGCCGTCGGCCTCACCCTGCTGTGGTCGGGCGTCGGCTCGGCGATCCTGTACAAGCTCGTGGACCTGACCATCGGCCTGCGCGTGACCCAGGACGAGGAGCGCGAAGGCCTCGACATCGCCGACCACGGCGAGCGCGCCTACAACTACTGAGCCGTCGACGTCCCCGAGACGTCCAAGGAAGCCCCGGTGCCCCGCACCGGGGCTTCTTTCGTTCCAGCGAGCCGCCGGCGAGCATGCCCATCAGCCCTCCGACGGGTCCGCCGACGGGTCCGCTCGGCGAGACCGGTGCGGAAGCCTGATCCCGAGGCAGGCGATCGCGCCGCGGACCAGTCCTCCGGCGTCGAGCGATTCGCCGATGCAGTCGATCCCGGCTCGTTCCGCCGCCGCTTGGTAACGATGCGTTAACGAAGCGGCACGGAATTCCGGAAGATCAACTCCTGACGGTGCGTTCGGCTGTGGTGCGACGGCAACACATCTTGGCGATAGAACTGTCCAGCTCTGGATTGCCTCTTTGCTAGGCAATTGCCCGCAAGATGTTTTTGCGGAGGTTGGGAACTTTCGGCACCTTGGCCGCAGCAAAAAACAAACGGGGCTCGGACTATGACCTTGAAGCTGTTCCTCCAGGGCGCCACGGCGTCGATCGCCACGCTGCTCTGCGTCGGACAGGTGTCGGCCGCCGACCTGTCGGCTCGGCCCGCCCCGCCGCCCGTGCCGGAAGCCTGCAAGGTCGCGATCACCTTCCCGGCCTATGGCGGCGTGATCAAGCAGAACCCGAACCCGAGCTGCTTCACCATCGGCGGCCTCGGCGAGATCTACGTCGGCGGCGCGGTGACCGGCTACGCCTACACCCAGACCAACCCGTTCAACACGCTCGTCACGCCCCCCGGCGTGCCCAACGACCGCGCCGGCCGCGTCGACTTCTCGAACCTGCAGGGCTTCATCCAGAAGGCCGACGGCCCGTTCCAGTTCTACGTGGCGGTCGGCGCCTACACGATCCCCGGCCTCGGCGCGCCGATCTACAGCGCCTTCGACCAGACCGACCTGCTCTTCACCCCGGTCTCGATCGCGTTCGGCAAGTATCAGATCAACGACGAGTGGTCGCTGCAGGGCGGCCGCATGCCGACCAACATCGGCTCGGAGCTGCCGTTCACCTTCCAGAACCTGAACATCTCCCGCGGCCTGCTGTTCAACCAGGAGAACGTGATCAACCAGGGCGTGCAGGTGAACTACGCCAGCGGCCCGTGGGCGGCCTCGCTGGCTGCGACCGACGGCTTCTTCTCGGGCGAGCTCAACTGGATCACCGGCCTGATCACCTACAAGATCGACGACGCCAACACGATCGGCATCAACGGCGGCACGCACTTCAGCAGCTTCAACTCCGGCCTGCAGAGCCTGCGCTTCCAGTACGCCACCCCCCTGGCGCTGCAGAACAGCAGCATCGTCAGCCTGAACTACACCTACGCGGCCGGCCCCTGGATCGTGACGCCCTACATCCAGTACACCAACGTCGAGCGCAACGCCGCCTTCGGGCTCAACGGCGCCGAGACCTTCGGCGGCGCGATCCTGGCGAGCTACGCCTTCACCGACAACTTCGCGCTCGCCGGGCGCTTCGAGTACATCGCCCAGACCGGCAGCCGCTTCAGCGTGATCCCCGCGACATCCGTGCTGTACGGCCCGGGCAGCGAGGCGCTGTCCTTCACCGTCACGCCGACCTTCACCTTCGGCCAGTACTTCCTCCGCGGTGAATACTCGCGGGTCGAGCTCTACGACATCAGCCGCGGCAACCTCGCCCTCGGCACGCTCGGCACCGGCTTCGGCCGCACCGGCAACCGCACCTCGCAGGACCGCTACATGGTCGAGACCGGCATCACCTTCTGAGGCCGGCACCGCGCGGGACCGCTCATCCGGTCCCGCACTTGCGACCGAACGAAGAAGGGGCGGCGCCGATGCGCCGCCCCTTCTTCGTCTGCGCCTCGTCCGGCCTGCCGGGCGAGGCGGTCCGCGCTCAGGCGGCCTGCGTCAGCGCCGCCTTCTGCTGGGCGAAGGCCCAGTCGAGCCACGGCGTCAGGGCCTCCAGGTCGCTCCGCTCCACCGTGCCGCCGCACCAGATGCGCAGGCCGGGCGGCGCGTCGCGGTAGGCGCCGATGTCGAGGGCCACGCCCTCGCGCTCCAGGGTCTCGACGATGCCCTTGGCGACCCGCTCCACCACGGCGTCGCCCAGCGCGAGCACGTCCGCGTCGGCGATGACGAGGCACACGCCGGTGTTGGAGTAGGTCGCCGGGTCGACCGCGAGGTTGGCGATCCAGGGCGTGCGCGCGACCCAATCGTGGATCACCTTCGCGTTCCCGTCGGCCCGCGCGTGCAGGGCGTCGAGCCCGCCGAGCGATTGCGCCCAGGCGAGCGTGTCGAGGTAGTCCTCGACCGCGAGCATGGAGGGCGTGTTGATGGTGTCGCCGGAGAAGATCCCCTCGATCAGCTTAGCCCCCTTGGTGAGGCGGAACACCTTCGGCAGCGGCCAGGCCGGGACGTGGCTCTCCAGGCGGGCGACGGCGCGGGGCGAGAGCACCAGCATGCCGTGCGCCGCCTCGCCGCCCATCACCTTCTGCCAGGAGAAGGTCACGACATCGAGCTTGTCCCAGTCGAGCGCCTGCGCGAAGGCGGCCGAGGTCGCGTCGCAGATCGTGATGCCCTCGCGGTCGGCGGCGATCCAGTCGCCGTCCGGCACCTTCACCCCGGCGGCGGTGCCGTTCCAGGTGAAGACCACGTCGTTGGCTTTCGTGTCGATCGCCGACAGGTCGGGCAGCACGCCGTAGGGCGTCTGGTGGATGCGGGGGCTGATCTTGAGCTGCTTCAGGGTGTCGGTGACCCATTCGGAGCCGAACGCCTCCCAGGCCGCCACCTCCACGGTCTTCGGCCCGAGCATCGACCACATCGCCATCTCGACGGCGCCGGTGTCGGAGGCCGGGACGATGCCGATTCGGTAGTCGGCCGGCACCCGCAGCACCGCCCGCGTCAGGTCGATCGCCTGCTTCAGTTTGGCCTTGCCCGCGGGCGAGCGGTGCGAGCGGCCGAGCGGCGCGTCGGCCAAGGCCGCCGGCGTCCAGCCGGGGCGCTTGGCGCAGGGGCCGGACGAGAAATGGGGTAAGCGCGGGCGTGTGTCGGGTCGGCGCAACATCAGATCCATCCTTACAGATGGGCGCACCTCGTCGGGGAGGCGTGTCCCGCCGCCGGGATGCGCCGATCCGAGCATCGGCGCAATCATGGGGGGCTTGGAAAAATCTTCACCGGGCGTCCCGGTTCGGCGCCCCCGACGCCGGTCCGGCATCAGATCGGCTCGGATACCGGAATGAAGAGGCCACGAATACAACGCGGATTTCGCACCGCGATCTGCGTATGGCTCTTTTGCTTGAATCCCGACCCGGGATAGAGTTCGCCGCCCTCGGTAAAAATTCCCCTCACCGTATCGTAGGGTTCGAGGTCCAAGTCTTCGTCGCACGATTGATCGATCATGCGTGAAGGCGGTTGATGACGGCGCAGTCCAAAAACCGAAGCAGCTGATCGGAATGCTGGTCGTTCTTAATGTTTTTGTTTTTTGGCAGAGGAAGGTCCGGCGAGCCTGAGGTCCTATTGAGATCTCCGTCGGACTCGCAACCGACGATGCGAAAGATCGGCACGCGATCTCGGTTCTTCGACCATTCGGACGTGACGGACGCACTACCCGCGCGGCTTCCCCATCAGATCCGGCCTGCGCTCGGCGGTGATCCGCTCGGATTCCGCGCGGCGCCAGGCGCGGATCGCGCCGTGGTCGCCGCCGGTGAGGACGTCCGGGATCGTGCGGCCCTCCCAGTCGCGGGGCCGGGTGTAGTGCGGGTATTCGAGGCGTCCGCCCTCAAAACTTTCCTCGTCGCCCGAGGCCGCCTTGCCCATCACGCCGGGCAGCAGGCGCACGCAGGCGTCGACGAGGGTGATCGCCGCGATCTCGCCGCCCGAGAGCACGTAGTCGCCGATCGAGACCTCCTCGAGGCCGCGCCCCGCGATCACCCGCTCGTCCACCCCCTCGAACCGGCCGCAGACGATCACCGCGCCCTCCCCCGCGCTCAAGGCCCGCACCCGCACCTGCGTCAGCGGTCTTCCGCGCGGGGACATGAGCAGGCGGGGCCGCGCGTCGTCCGGGCC
>NZ_VRUX01000166.1:0-7828 GCF_008039885.1 Methylobacterium sp. WL103 | reverse complement strand
GGCGTGGCGGCCTTCTTCGTGCCCGGCGCCGCCGTGTGGGCCTTCGTGCTGCTGGTGGCGATCTGGGCGATCGTGACGGGCGCCCTGATGATCGCGGCGCCCGTGTCGGGCGGGGCAGCGTCGGGGGGGCGTCGATCCGGGTCGGGTGAGCTCATCGCGTTCCTGAACGGGTACAGATCTGTACCGGTGCACATGCGGAGCGACCGCCCCCGGGTTGCGCCGTTCTAGAACGATCGGGCCGGGCGAAGCTATGCCGTTCGCCGCCCGGCGGAATTGGCGATGGATCAGACCCCGTGGCGGAAGGGCATCGGCGAGCCGGCCGCCTCGTGGCGGTCGCGCAGGCGGACGCCGAGGATCACCAGCAGCACGCCGAAGGCGACCGCGTAGGCACCGAGCCACCACGTGAGCACCAGGGCCGACATGCCCGGCTCGACCAGCAGCACCCCACCGAACAGGATCGAGACCAGGCCGCCGAGGCCGAGCCACCAGCGGCCGAAATGCAGGTGGAGGCGGAAGGCCGCCGCGATCATCAGGGCGCCCGTCACGATCGCCCAGATCGCCACCAGCAGCACGAAGGCCCACACGGCGGCGCCGGGCACGAAGAAGGCCGCCACGCCGACGAGGATGTCGAGCAGACCTTCGATCAGCAGGAAGCCCCAGCGCTCGTGCGCCTGCGCCGCCCGCACGGACGCGATGATTGCGAAGATGCCGTCGGCGACCATGTAGGCCGTGAAGAACCACACCAGCGAGAGCACGAAGGCTGCCGGCGCCACGAAGGCGAGCACGCCGAACAGGATCGCGACCACGCCGCGCAGGGCGACGAGCCACCAGTTGCGCGCGAGCGTCCGGCTCATGGCATCGAGGCGCGCGATGCCGACGAGCGGAACGCCGGCCGGGTTGGTTCGGGTGAAGAGGGCCATCGTGTCGGCTCGCTGAGAATTCGGAATGTCGGTCCGGCGCAGAACGCCGCACCGCAAACGCGCGTTCCCACCGCGACGTCGGCACCGACGCGGTGGGCGCGCGCGAGGTCCGGAACTTTGCGGCCGCGCCGGCTTTTGAGTCCGCGAGGCGGGTGTTCGATCGCTCCGGCCACTCACGGGTGGCGGGACGCGCGTGGGCGGTTATCTTATCCGATGCTAGACGAACAGCGCCAGGCGAC
Organism: Methylobacterium sp. WL103; assembly: GCF_008039885.1. NCBI lineage: Bacteria > Pseudomonadati > Pseudomonadota > Alphaproteobacteria > Hyphomicrobiales > Methylobacteriaceae > Methylobacterium > Methylobacterium sp. WL103. Next base: position 6,669 of record NZ_VRUX01000166.1, on the reverse strand, counting down.
GGCCCTGGATCAGCCGACGCGCCCGCTCGAAGACCGCGCCGTGCCCGAGCGCCGCGACATCATCGACCTCAAGCCGCCGGAGGACGACGCCCCGGTCGACGACGAGGCGCAGGACAAAGCGAAGGCCGGCTCCGAACAGGAGGACGATTCGGACGACGAGGACGAAGAAAACCGCCCGGGCATCCTCAAGCGTCATCCGTGGTGGTTCGTCCTCGGCGGCATCGCGATCGTGCTGCTCGGGGTGGCCGGGTTCTTCTACTGGCAGATCTACTTGCATCCTTACGAATCCACCGACGACGCGTTCGTCGACGCGCGCCAATTCTCGGTCGCCCCGAAGGTGTCAGGCTACGTCGTCGCCGTCGCGGTGACCGACAACCAGCACGTCGAGACCGGGGCGACGCTGTTCCAGATCGACCGGCGCGACTACCAGGTCGCCCTGGAGCAGGCGCAGGCGCAGATCGCGTCGGCGAAGGCCTCGATCCAGAACGTCGACGCGCAGGTGGAAGCGCAGAAGGCGCAGGTCGAGGTCGCCAAGGCGCAGGTGACGCAGAACCAGGCGGCGCTCGACTTCGCGAAGGCGGACGCGGCCCGCTACAAGGATCTCGCGAGCCGCGGCGCCGGCACCGTCCAGCAATCGCAATCCTCGACCTCGACCCTCGAGCAGCGGCAGGCGTCTCTCACGAGTGCGAATGCCAGCGTCACGCAGGCGCAGAAGCAGATCGGCTCGCTTCAAGCGCAGCGGGCGTCGGCCGAGGCGAGCCTCGCCAACGCCGAGGCGCAGGCGGCGCAGGCCGTGCTCAACCTCGGCTACACGACGGTGACGGCGGCACAGCCGGGCCGTGTCGTCCAGCTCACCGGCGCGGTCGGGCAATACGCCCAAGCCGGCCAGTCGCTGGCGATGTTCGTGCCCGACGAGAAGTGGGTCGTCGCCAACTACAAGGAGACGCAGATCACCGACATGCGCCCCGGCCAGTCAGTGCGGATCGAGATCGACGCGTATCCGGACCGCAGGATCAGCGGCAAGGTCGCCTCGGTGCAGCCGGGCTCCGGCACCGCCTTCAGCCTCCTGCCGGCGCAGAACGCCACCGGCAACTACGTGAAGGTGGTGCAGCGCGTGCCGGTGAAGATCGTCGTCGACGAGTGGCCACAAGACGTGTCGATCGGCCCGGGCATGTCGATCGTGCCGACGGTGCGGGTGCGATGAGCGCCGACGCCGCCGCGGCGAACGGCGGTCCGCGCAAGGCGGGCGGTAAATCCGGTGGCGCCGCGAAGGCGAAGTCCGGCGGATTGCCGCGCACCGCGGGCGGCCACAGCCCCTGGTCGGTGGCGCTGGTCGTGGCGCTGGCCACCTTCATGGAGGTGCTCGACACCACCATCGCCAACGTCGCGCTCCGCTACATCTCCGGCGGCCTCGCGGTCGGGCCGGACGAGGCGGCGTGGGTGGTCACGAGCTACCTGGTCGCCAACGCGATCGCGCTCACCGCATCGAGCTTCCTGGCCAAGCGCTACGGCCGCAAGGCGTTCTTCATCGCCAGCGTCGCGCTGTTCACCGTCGCCTCCCTAGCCTGCGGCTTCGCCTGGGACCTGAACTCGCTCCTGCTCTTCCGCGTCATCCAGGGGCTCGGCGGCGGCGGGATGGCGCCGCTGGCGCAATCGATCCTGGCCGACTCGTTTCCCCCGGCGAAGCGCGGACAGGCGTTCGCGCTCTACGGGCTCGCCATCGTCGTCGCGCCGGTGGTGGGGCCGACGCTCGGCGGCTGGCTGTCCGACAACGTCTCCTGGCACTGGTGCTTCCTGATCAACGGACCCGTCGGCGTGATCGCGCTGGCGCTGATGTGGTGGCTGCTGGAGGATTCCGAATCCGCGGTGAAGGAGCGCAAGGCCCTTCGCAAGAAGGGCGTGCGCTTCGATCTCGTCGGCTTCCTCCTGGTTGCGACCTTCCTCGGTTCGCTGGAGGTCTGCCTCGACGAGGGCCAGCGCAAGGATTGGTTCGGCTCGCCGCTGATCCAGGTCTTCGCCGTCCTCGCCGTGATCTCGTTCGTCGCGATGATCCCGTGGCTCCTGACGGCGAAGAACCCGGCCGTGGACCTGCGGCTCTTGGGCAAGCGCCAGTTCGGCTCGTGCTTCCTCGTCATGCTCGCCACCGGCGCGATCCTGATCGCGACGACGCAGTTCATCCCGCAGATCACGCAGGATTATTACGGCTACACCGCCACGATCTCGGGCCTCGTGCTGGCGCCCGGCGGCCTCGTCACCGTGGCGATGATGCTGGTGATCGGGCAGGTCTCCGGCTACTTCCAACCGAAATGGCTGATCGCCACCGGCGCGGCCATCGTCGCGCTGGCGATGTACGACCTGACGCGGATCTACGGCGACTCGACGTTCTGGTTCTTCGCCTGGTCGCGGATCTACATCGGCATCGGCCTGCCGATGATCTTCATCTCGATCACCGCGGCGTCCTACGAAGGCATCGACAAGTCGCAGACCGACCAGGCTTCGGCCTTGATCAACGTCGCCCGCAACGTCGGCGGGTCGATGGGCGTGTCGCTGGCGCAGAACATCCTCGCCTACCGCAGCCAGTTTCATCAGAGCCGGCTGTCGGAGAGCGTCACGACCACGAGCCCGGCCTACCAGGAGACCATGCGGCAGGTGACGCAGTACTTCACGGTCCACGGCACCCCCGGCGTCGACGCGCAGGGACAGGCCACCGCCTGGATCGGGCAGCAACTCGCGACGCAGACCGCCTTCTTCGCCTACATCGACGTGTTCTGGGCGCTCTGCCTCGTCTCGGCCTCGGCCGTCCCGCTGGCGATGATCCTGAAGCGGGTCGAGCGCGGCGGCGAGGCGCCCGCCGGACACTGAGCCGCGTCGGCCACGATCGCCCGGTTCGACACCCTCCGGGACATGCCCTACCGGTTGCACCAACGAGCAGAAGCCTCGACCGGAAGTGTCGAGCTGGAGGAGCCCGAGCGTGCCGCGTTCATCGAAACTGACGTCCGCAGCCCTGGCGCTCCTGGCGCTCGCCCTGCCTGCGCGGGCGGCCGAACCTTCGGGCGAGTGGCCGATGTTCGGGCACGATCACACCAACCGGAATTTCTCCGCGCTGTCATCGATCGACCGGTCGAACGTCGCACGGCTCCGCCCGGCCTGGATGTTCCAGACCGGCATCACCGGCTACTTCCAGGCTCAGCCGGTGATGGTCGACGGCACGCTCTACCTCTCGACCACGCAGAACAACGTCGCCGCGCTCGATGCCAAGTCCGGCCGGGTGCTGTGGACCTACACGCACAAGGCGCGCACCGAGAAGATCTTCGGGCCGCCCTCGAACCGCGGCGTCGCGGTTTCCGGTGGCCTCGTGTTCCAGGCGACGATGGACGGGCGGGTGATCGCGCTCGACGCCAAGACCGGCAAGGTCGTGTGGGACCACGAGGCGGTGCGGCCGGAGGAGGGCGAGTCCGAGACCGCCTCGGGCCTCGCGCAGCAGCTCGGCGGCAAGCCGGTGCAGGGTTCGAGCCGGCTCGGCTTCAAGATGCCGCCGCTGGTGGCCGACGGGCTCGTCATCGTCGGCGTCAGCGGCGCCGGCTACGGGCTCCACGTCGAGGACGAGAAGGGCGGCCTCGACGGCGGCTCCGTGGTGGGCATCGAGGGCGGCTACGGCCGCCGCGGGTGGCTCGCCGCCTACGATGCCAAGACCGGCGCGGAGCGCTGGCGCTGGTACGTCACCAAGGCCGACGGCTGGGAGGGCGACTTCGTCGAGACCACCGCCGACGGCGTCCCGCTCCATCGCGACGTCGCCGCCGAGAAGGCCGCGGCGCCGGCCAACCGCGAGGCCTGGCGGGTCGGCGGCGGCTCGCTCTGGATGACCCCGGCCTTCGACCCGGAACTCGGCCTGATCTACCTCGGCACCGGCAACCCGGCGCCGCAGAACTTCGGCCTCTCGCGGCCGGGCGACAACCTCTACACGATGAGCCTCGTGGCGCTCGACGTGAAGACAGGAAGCCTGCGCTGGTACTACCAGCAGGTGCCGCACGACGAGTGGGGCTACGACGTGGCGAGCCCGCCCTTCCTGCTCGACCTGCCGGGCAAGGACGGCGCCGTGAAGGCGGTCGCCTCCGCGAGCAAGACCGGCTGGATCTACGTCCACGACCGCGCCACCGGCCGGCTGATCGAGCGCTCCGCGCCCCTCATCGCGCAGAAGAACCTGTTCGCGCCCCCGACCGCGGAGGGCACCGTCGTGGCGCCGGGGCCGCTCGGCGCCGTCTCATGGCCGCCCACCGCCTACGATGCGGGAAGCGGCCTCGCCTACGCCCAGGTCCGGCACGGGGCGACGACCTACACCGTCAAGACCGTGCCCGGCGGCCCCGGCCGGCCGGAGATCCGCTACACCGAGACCGGCGAGGCGAAGGGCGAACCGAGCTTCAGCACGCTCACGGCCGTCGACCTCGCCAAGGGCGGCGGCATCGCGTGGTCGGTGAAGTCTGCGAGCCGGCTCGCGGGCGGCACGCTGGCGACGGCCGGCGGGCTCGTCTTCTCCGGCGAGGAGGACGGGCATCTCGATGCGCACGATGTCGGTACCGGCGCGATCCTGTGGCGCTTCCAGTGCGGGGCCGGCATCAGCGGCCCGGCGATCACCTACAGCCTCGATGGGAAGCAGTACGTCGCCGTCGCCGCCGGCGGCTCGTCCTACACCAAGGCCTCCGGCTTCGGCACCGGCGATGCGCTGGTGGTGTTCGCGCTGCCCGATTAGGAGCTCAGCCCTTCGGCCGCGCCTGCAGGATCGCCGCGCGGACGAACGGACGCTTGAGCGCGATGCCGACGTCCTCGCGCTCCATGAAGACCCGCGCGCCCTGGTGGTTGCGCACCGCCTTCATCAGGTTCAGCCGGTAGCCCTGCCGGAACACGAAGATCGGCGGCAGCGGGTCGGCGAGGTAGGCGGCGACGGCTGCGTCGACCTCGTCCTCGGCGATGTGACGTGAGCTGCAGAGGTCGCCGACGGTCTGGAAATCGATCATGCCCGCAACATAGGACGTCGGGCGCCCCCTGTCGCCGCCTGCATCGCGCGAGCGTTTTGTCCCGATCGGGCCTGTGTCAGGCTCAAGCGACGCCGCGGCTTCCGATTCGCAGCGGGAGCTCGACCCGATGCCGGCCCACGACACCGCGAACGGCGCGCCGGCCCCATCGCCGACGCAGCAGCCCTCCGACCGCGGACCGCCGGTGATCCGCACGATCGCGATGCCGTCGGATACGAACCCGGCCGGGGACATCTTCGGCGGCTGGCTGATGGCGCAGATGGACCTCGCCGCCGGCAACGTCGCCGCCCGCCGGTCGCGCGGGCGCTGCGCCACGATCTCGGTCGAGGCGATGACCTTCCACCATCCGGTCTTCGTCGGCGACGAGGTCAGCCTCTACGCCTGGATCCTCGGGGTCGGCCGCACGTCGATCCGCATCCAGGTCGAGGTCTGGCGCCGCGAGCGCGAGAGCGAGGCAACGATGCGGGTGACGCAGGCGCTGTTCACCTTCGTCGCGATCGATTCCGAGCGGAAGCCGAGGCCGGTGCCGCCGGAGCCGGGCGTGGCCTGAGGCCCGGTCAGGCGGCCGGGCGGTAGGCGGTGCGCAGGCGCAGGCCGAACACCGCCATCATGAACATGCAGCAGGTGGCGTTGTTGCCGTTGTACAGCACGGTCTCGAAGGACGCCGAGACGAGGCCGAGGAACCACAGGCGGACGAACAGCAGCGTCGTCGGGTCGAGGTCGCGCCCGCCCGCCGTCGCCTGCAGGTCGCGCAGCGGCATCAGCATGAAGGCGACGAGCGTGAAGGCGAGGCCGGGGAACCCCATCGTCAGCGCGGTGTCGAGGTAGGCGTTGTGCGCGTGGTTGGCGGTGTTGACCCAGGTCAGCTGCTCCGACCCGGCGTACATCGTCCGCTCCGTCATCCAGAACGCGCCGTAGCCCCAGCCTCGGAACGGCCGGATGAAGATGTTGTCGATCGCGAATTCCCAGATCTCGTTGCGCCCGGTGAAGGTCGCGTCGGTCATCAACGCACCGAGCTTCTCCTGGATCGCCGGCACCACGACGGAGCCGATCGACACGACGGAGAAGGCGACGACGGGGCCGAGCAGCAGCGACGTCCGGGCGAGGTTTCCGCGAAACACCCGGCATAGGGCGGTGACGGCGAGGATCACCGGCGTCACCAGCAGGGCGGTCTTCGAGCCGGACGCCACCAGGAACCCGACCGCGAGCAGGACGATGGCCCAGCCGAGGAACCGGCTCGCGGTCGCCCGCACGTAGAGGCCGCAGATGATCAGGATCACCATCGCCGCCCCCGCCTCGTTCTTGTGCGGGAAGATGCCCCGCCACAGCCCGGGATGGCTCGGATCGGAGTTCAGGTCGAAGGACGAGTGAATCGCGAGGTCGGGCACGAGCGCCACGGCGAGGTAGGACGCGACGAGGATGACGAGGGCGCTGCCGGCGAGCGTCATCGCGAACTGGCGCGGGGAGCGCGCGACGATCAGCACGCCGGCCGACAGCATCAGGGCGATCGCCATGAGCACGGCGCGTCGGATCGACAGCGACGGCTCGATCGACAGCAGCACGGTGGTCCCGAGCCAGCCTGCGCAGAGCAGCAGCGGCCAGGTCGCCAGCGGTCGCAGCCGCGCCGGCCCGAGCCGCC
>NZ_VRUX01000165.1:0-7846 GCF_008039885.1 Methylobacterium sp. WL103 | reverse complement strand
GCCGAGTTCGCCGCGCGCCTCGCGGCCAACCCCAACGCGTCGTTGTTCACGAACCGGAGCGGCCCATGAACATCCGCCAGTTCCTCGCCTGCACCCAGTCCACCTCCGCCGGGCGCCGGGCCGAAGCCGCCTCGGCGCTGACGCGGGCCTACCTCTACGGCAACCTCGAGGCGGACGCCGCCTGGGAGGCCAAGACCGCGATCCTCGCCCTCCTCGACGACCCCGCGCCGGTGGTGCGCCGGGCCATGGCCGAGGCCTGCGCCGCCTCGGCCCGCGCCCCACGACCGCTGGTGGTGGCCTTGGCCTCCGACCAGACCGAGGTCGCCTGCCTGGTGCTGGCCTCCTCGCCGGTCCTCACCGACGCCGACCTCGTGGATGCGGCGGCGATGGGCTGCGAGACGATCCGCGCGACGATAGCGGCCCGCCACCACCTCTCGCACGCGGTCGCCGGAGCGCTGGCCGAGATCGGCGCCGCCGACACCCTCGCGGTGCTGGCGCGCAACCCGACCGCGCGCATCACCACCGGCCGGATGCTGCGCATGGTCGAGCGCCACGGCGGCGACGCGACCTTGCGCGAGGCGCTGCTCGAGCGCGCCGACCTGCCGATCGAGGTGCGCCACGCGGTCGGCGCACGGCTGGCGCGGAGCCTTTCGGCCTTCGTGACCGAGTGCGGCTGGCTCTCGGCCGACCGCAGCGCCCGGATGAGCCGCGAGGCCGGCGAGCGCAACGTGCTCGAGCTGTGCGAGGGCGCCGGCGCCGCCGCCACCGCGCGCATCGTCAAGCACCTGCGCACCACGGGCCAGCTCAACGCCGGCCTGATCCTGCGGGCGATCCTCTCGGGGCAGATGGCGTTCGCGGAAACCGCGTTCGCCGACCTGACCGGCCTGGAGCACGCCCGCGTCGGGACGCTGCTGCGCGAGCCGCGCGGGATCGCCGAGTTGCACCGCCGTTCCGGCCTCGCCGAAGCGCTGCTGCCGGCGGTGGTGGCCGCGCTCTCGGCCTGGCGCGAGGCCGCCGACGGCACCAGCGCCTTGCGCGGCGTCGGCCTGTCGCGGCGCATGATCGAGCGGGCGATCACCGCCTGCGAGGACATGCCATTCTCTGAGATGCAGGGCGTGATGGCGCTGCTGACGCGCTACGAGGCCGAGGCCGCGCGCGACGAGGCCCGCACCGTCGCCCGCGCTATCGCCGAGGAGGCTCTGGCCCGCGAGGCTGCCCGCCGTGAGGCGGACGAGGCCGAGGCGGCCTGGCGCGCGGCGCAGCACGCGGTCGCGCGCGACGTCGAGCCCTACGACGGTGCCGAGGTGACGGCGCCGGACCACCTCGCCATCGATCCGCGCGACCGCATCGGCGACCGGTATCTGTGGGACGGCGCATTCCCGGAGGCGGACCTCTTCGCCGAGCGCGAGCGGCGCACCGACCCGGTCGGCGCCATCCTCGACGCGCTGCCCGAAGCGATCCTGGCGAGTTTCCGCGAGGAGCAGGAGCGCGTCCGCCTCGCCGCCGACGCCGAGGCTGCGCTCGACGCCCGGCCCGAGATCGACGGGGAAGAAGTGTTGGATCGCAGACGCCTCGCGGCCTGACCTGCGGAGATACGGATCGCGGGCGCCCGCCGACAGGCTTCGCGGCTCGCGGATCGCATTCGATCCCAGACCACTCCCGTCATCCCGGGGCTGCGCAGCAGAGCCCGGGGTCCAGAGCGCCGACAGTGCCAGGCGCGATCTCGACCTGCGAGTCTGGATTTCGGGCTCGCCTTCGGTGCCCCGGAATGACGGGGTGGGTTTCGGCAGCGGGCGCCGCCAAACGCCACGTTTCGATCCTCTGACCGGACGCAGCATGGATCGCGCCTGCTACGGACGCGCGGGCGCTCCATCGGCCGCCGCAGCCTTGTCGCGCGCGGAGCGATGCTGCAAAGCGTGCCCGTCCGCACGACCCGAGCCAGCCCATGCACGACATCCGCGCCATCCGGGACAACCCGGAAGCCTTCGACCGCGACCTTTCCCGTCGCGGCCTCGACTCGCTTTCGGCCGAGCTGATCGCGCTGGACGATGCGCGCAAAGCGGCCGTCTCGGCGGCGCAGGAGAACCAGGAGCGCCGCAACGCCCGCGCCAAGGAGATCGGCGCCGCCAAGAAGGCGAAGGACGAGGCCCGCGCGGCCGAATTGATGGCCGAGGTCGCCGGCTTGAAGGAGGTCGGACCGGCGCTCGAGAAGGCGCAGGCCGAGGCCGCCAAGACCCTCGACGACCGGCTTGCCGCAATCCCGAACCTCCCGAAAGCCGACGTGCCCGAGGGCGCCGATGAACACGGCAACGTCGAGTACCGCCGCTTCGCGTCCGCCCGCGCGGAACTGCCTGAGGGCCGCCAGCACTTCGAGCTCGGCGAGACGCTCGGCCTGATGGATTTCGAGGCCGCCACCAGGATTTCGGGCTCACGCTTCGTGGTGCTCAAGGGCCAGATCGCCCGGCTGGAGCGGGCGCTCGGCCAGTTCATGCTCGATCTGCACACGCAGGAGCACGGCTACCTGGAAGTCGCGCCGCCGATCCTGGTGCGCGACGAGGCGATGTTCGGCACGGCACAGCTGCCGAAGTTTCGCGATGATCAGTTTGCAGCAACACGCGACGCAGGCGCCATAGACCATGCGAAATTATTGCAAGATACTCTTAAGCGGGTAGCGCTTGAACTCGGAACAAGGCGATTGAGCGAACACTCCAACGATGTCCTTGAGGCTGCAATAGGTGCAAACTTAGCTACGCGCGGACTGGCGGATCAGCCAACCAATCTGTGGCTAATTCCCACGGCCGAAGTCCCGCTCACCAACCTCGTCCGCGAATCCATCCTCGCCGAGGACGAACTGCCCCTGCGCTTCACCGCCCTCACGCCCTGCTTCCGCGCGGAGGCCGGGGCGGCGGGGCGCGACACCCGCGGAATGCTGCGGCAGCACCAGTTCAACAAGGTCGAGTTGGTCTCGATCACCGCGCCCGAGAAGTCGGCCGAGGAGCACGAGCGCATGCTGTCCTGTGCGGAGGCCGTGCTGAAGAAGCTCGACCTGCCGTTCCGCACGATGACGCTCTGCACCGGCGACATGGGCTTCGCCAGCCAGAAGACCTACGACATCGAGGTCTGGATGCCGGGGCAGAAGACGTTCCGCGAGATCTCGTCCTGCTCGGTCTGCGGCGATTTTCAGGCGCGACGGATGAACGCCCGGTACCGTAAGGACGGCAAGCCCGCCTTCGTGCATACCCTGAACGGATCGGGCGTCGCGGTCGGCCGCGCGCTGATCGCGGTGATGGAGAACTACCAGAACCCGGACGGCAGCGTCACGATCCCGTCCGCGCTCGCGCCCTACATGGGCGGCCTCAACCGGATCGAAGGGCAGGCCACGTAATGCGCATTCTCGTCACCAACGACGACGGCATCCACGCGCCGGGCCTGGAGACGCTGGAGGGTATCGCCCGGACGCTGTCCGACGACGTCTGGGTGGTGGCGCCCGAGACCGACCAGTCCGGCGTCTCGCACTCGCTGTCGCTGAACGACCCGCTGCGTTTGCGCCACATCTCCGAGAAGCGCTTCGCGGTGAAGGGCACGCCGTCCGATTGCGTGATCCTCGGCGTGCGCCACATCCTGGCCGACCACGGCCCGGACCTCGTGCTGTCGGGGGTCAACCGCGGCCAGAACGTCGCCGAGGACGTGACCTATTCCGGCACCATCGCCGCCGCGATGGAGGGCACGATCCTCAACGTGCGCTCCATCGCCATGTCTCAGGCCTACGGGATCGGCGGCCGCGGGAACCTGAAATGGCAATGCGCCGCCCATCACGGCCCGATCGTCGTGAAGAAGATCCTGGAGACCGGGATCGAGCCGGGCATCGTGATCAACGTCAACTTCCCCGATTGCGAGCCCGACGAGGTCGCCGGCATCGCGGTCGCCGCGCAAGGCCAGCGCAACCAGGCGCTCCTCGCCATCGACGCGCGCACCGACGGGCGCGGCAACCCGTATTTCTGGCTCGCCTTCGCCAAGGCGCGGTTCGAGCCGGGCAACGGCTCCGACCTCAAGGCCATCGCCGAGAAGCGCATCTCGGTGACGCCGTTGCGCCTCGACCTCACCGACGAGCCGACGCTGACGCGCTTCGCGCAGGCTTTCGCGGAGTAGGTCCTCCGTAAGCTCCAACGGTGTTCTTCCCGTCCCTCGCCCTCATCCTGAGGTGGAGACAGGGAGCAGGCCGATCGACCCGGCGGAGCGGTCACGTCCCAAAGCGGAGCTCCCTTCCCCATGAGCCTCGTCCTCATCCCCGGCTACATGGCCGACGCCAGCCTGTGGGACGACATGGCCGAGGCGCTGGCGCCGGCCGGCCCGATCCACCACGCGAGCCTCGCCCACGACGATACGATCCCCGAGATGGCGCGGCGGCTGCTCGCCGAGGCGCCGCCGCGCTTCGTGCTCGTCGGGTTCTCGATGGGCGGCTACGTCGCCCGCGAGGCGACGCGGCTCGCGCCGGAGCGGGTGCGCGGGCTGGTCCTGGTCGCGACCTCATCGCGCTCCGACTCCCGGCAGCAGGCGGTGGCCAAGCGCCTCGCGATCGAGGGCGTCGAGGCGGGAGAGTTCGGAGGCCTGAGCCGGGCGGCGGTCGCCGCCTCGGTGCACCCCGACCGAGCCGGCGACGCGGCGCTGATCGAGCGCATCCGCGCGATGGGACGGCGCCTCGGGCGCGAGACCTTCCTGCGCCAGTCCCGGCTGCAACGCGTCGGCGACGAGGGCCGGCTCGGCGCCATCACCTGCCCGACCCTGGTGATCGCTGCGGGCCGCGATCGCCTGCGCAGCGTCGCAGAATCGGACGAGCTGCGTGACGGCATCACGGGCGCAACGATGGCGGTCGTCTCGGAGGCCGGCCACATGCTGCCGATCGAGGCGCCGGACGCCCTGGCGGCGCTGATCCTCGCCTGGCTCCGCGACCTGCCACCATGACCGGGCCGGACGACGAACGCGACGGCGCGGGGCTGAGCGGCCATGACGGCCTCGGCGGGGCGATCGAGAATGCGGCCTTCGTGCTGGCGCTTCGCGGGCGCGGCACCCGCGACACGGCGGTGCTGCGGGCAATGGAGCAGGTGCCGCGGGCAGCCTTCGCGCCTGCCGCGTACCGACATCTCGCCCGGCGCGACCTGCCGCTGCCGCTGCCCTGCGGGGCGGCGATGACCGCTCCGAGCACGGTGGCGACGATGCTGGCGCTGCTGAGGGTCGAGGCGGGGATGCGCATCCTCGAGATCGGCACCGGGTCCGGCTACGTCACGGCGCTGCTGCTGCAGCTCGGCGCCGAGGCCGTGACGAGCCTGGAGCGCTACGCGACGCTGGTGGCCCAGGCGCGCGCGAACCTTGGCGGACGGGTCCGGATCGTCCAGGACGATGGCCTCGCCGAGATGGAAGAGGGCGGCTTCGACCGCATCCTCGTCAACGGCGCCGTGTCGGCGCCCCCGCCCGGCTGGGGCGCGGCGCTGAACCCGGGCGGGCGCCTCGTCGCCGGATCGGAAGGCGGGCTGATGGTGGCCGAGCCGCGCGGGCAGGGCCTCGCCATCGAGCCGGGACCGCGGCTGCGCCTCGCGCCGCTGGTGCCGGGGCGGGCGGTCGCGCTTTAACCAAACCCGTTCACCGCCACGATGACGGTAAGCATTCCTAAACGGCGATTCGGTGAGCGAAATGGTGCTCGCGCGGCCGCGAACGTGGTGAACGGGAACGGTTGTTTAACCTGAATCCGGCTTTCATGGGCTCATCAAGTTGCGTCAGGCAAACGGGTGCGTCGATGCGGGTTCGCGGGACTGGTCGGAGGATGAAGACGCTGTCGCGCTTCGCTCTCATCGGAGTTATCGGCAGCGGTGCCGCCGCCTGCTCGTCGGACGCATCGCGTCTCGACAACCCCTTCACAAATCCGTTCGCCTCGAACATGGCGAGCGAGCCGGCGGCGACGGGGAGCCTGCCGGACATGCCGTCGGCGCCGCCGATCCGCACCGGCCGGATCCAGTCCGAGGCGCTCGGCGCACCGATGGCGATCTCGCCCCGGCCCGGCCCGGTGGCCGCCCGCGTGCCGACCCAGCCGATGGCGCAGACCACCCGCGTCGCCTCCACCGGCAACCCCGGCTGGAACGCGCAGGGCGGCACCACCATCACCGTCGCCCCGAACGACAGCCTCAATCAGATGTCGACGCGCTTTGGCGTGCCGGCCTCGGCGATCCTGTCGGCCAACGGCTTGACCAACGCGAGCCAGGTGACGCCCGGCCGCCAACTCGTCATCCCGGTCTACAGCGCCTCGGGCATGAACCCGGCGGCGGCCCCGATGACGGCGCGGGCCGTTCCCGCCGCCCCCTCGGAGCGGATCAAGGCCGCCGAGACCAAGCGCCAGGATGACGCCAAAGACGCGGCGAAGGCCGAGGCCAAGCGCAAGGAAGCGGCCAAGGAGGCGCAGAAGGAGGCCGAGGCCAAGAAGCTCGCCGACAAGCGCGCCGATGAGAAGGCCCGCAAGGAGGTCGCCGCCAAGGAGGCGGACGCCAAGAAGCACCACGTCCGCCCTGGCCAAGTCGCCAAGGCCGACGCCAAGACGGACACCAAGGCCGACGTGAAGGCAGAAGCCGCGCGCAAGACCGAGGCCGAGGCCAAGCAGGCCAAGGCGGATGCCGCCAAGGACGCGGCGAAGAAGGTCGCCGAGGCCAAGGCCACCAAGGCGGCGTCCGAGAAGGCCGCCGCCGACAAGGTGGCTTCGGACAAGGCCGCGTCGGAGAAGGTCGCCGCCAAGCCGGAGCCGGCGAAGGCCGTCGCGACCGCGAAGGTCGAGCCCGCCAGCACCGGCTCGGTCGCTGCCGCGGCGGCGGACCAGACCTTCCGCTGGCCCGCCAAGGGCCGGGTGATCTCGGGCTACGGCTCCTCCGGCAACGAGGGCATCAACATCGCGGTGCCCGAGGGCACGTCGGTGAAGGCCGCCGAGGACGGCACCGTCGCCTATGCCGGCTCGGACGTGAAGGGCTACGGCAAGCTCGTGCTGGTGCGCCATGCCAACGGCTACGTGTCGGCCTACGCCCACAACGGCGAGCTCGACGTGAAGCCCGGCGAGAAGGTGAAGCGCGGCCAGACGATCGCCAAGTCCGGCGCGTCCGGCAACGTGACCTCGCCCCAGCTGCATTTCGAGATCCGCAAGAGCGGCGCACCGATCGATCCGATGTCGCAGCTCGCGAGCAACTGAGCGTCAGGCCTCTGCACCAAGTCGGAGGGCGGCCCGCGAGGGCCGCCTTTTTCCGTTTCAGCTGCTCGGCGTCTGGAGCGTCCCGTCGGGGCTGTGGTGATCGACCGCCGCGGGGAGCACCTTCGCCAGCACCGCCAGGACTTGGTCGGTCGGGATGCCGAGCTTGTCTGCGATCCGGCGGACCTGCTCGTTGTCCATCACCTCGCGCAGGTCCTCCGCCGTGATCGGCTCGTTCGCGCCGCGGCCGAGCCAGGAATTCACCTGGGCGGCGTAGCCCGAATTCTGGAGCTGGCTCAGAAGGCCCTGGAGGCCGCCCGGCAGCACACGCTCGATGATCGAGGGCAGCGCCTCGATGGCGGCTTGGCCAAGGCTACCGTCGAGGGCGTTCTTCAGGGTGTCGAACAGGCTCATCGCTCAGGCTCCTCGCCGAATCGCGCGCACTCTAGCCGGCAGCAGGGATCAGGCCACCTGCGTCGAGAATTGCCGCTGCGGCGCAAGGGTGCCGTCCCGGCTCTGCCGGTCGACGGCGCCGGGCAGGAACTCGGCCAGGGCCGTGGGCACCCGGGCCGCCGGGACGCCGAGATCGGCGGCGAAGCGCGTCAGCGCCTCCGGCGAGAGCAAGGC
>NZ_VRUX01000164.1:0-7853 GCF_008039885.1 Methylobacterium sp. WL103 | reverse complement strand
CGGGGATTGTTTTGGCACGCCCGTCACATAACCCGCATTTTAGATCCTGGGAGAAGAATCTCCACCAGCATCCCCTCACCGCTACGGTTGGAGGCGCGCGCGCGTCCGAGATCGAGGCCGGGCGTGCCCCGCGCGAGGGCGGCGAGGCGCATGGTACCGGGCTCGGCTTGCCGCTCACCAAGGCGTTGATCGAGGCCAACCACGGCCGCGTGCGCGTCTCCAACCGTAGCGGTGAGGGGATGCTGGTGGAGATTCTTCTCCCAGGATCTAAAATGCGGGTTATGTGACGGGCGTGCCAAAACAATCCCCGATCTTTGTCAGAAGACTGGCTAGAAACGTAGCAGTGCCGTTAGACTCCGCACGCTCAGCCGTGCAGATCATCCATCAGGCACGAAATCGGAACGTCGGGCCGCCTCGATCATCTGAACAGGGGTCGAACGAGGCGTCGTCGCGGGCGACGGACCGGCTTGACAGTCCTCTGCGGGCGCCCCTAGCAGGAATTGGGTTGCCCCTGACCTTTTAGGGTTCGAGGCTGTGGCAGGCGTTGGCGTCATGCCGAAGCCGACGATAATCTTTGGAAGACCCGGCTGCGCGGGCCACCGCGATACGATCGGGCACCAATCAGGGAGACGCGGGATGGACGAGAAGATCGTCGAGGTGCGGGATTCGTGGCGCGAGGGCGCCTATGCCGACGACGCCAAGTATCTCGAGATGTACGCGGCCTCCGTCTCGGACCCGGATGCCTTCTGGGCCGAGCATGGCAAGCGCATCGATTGGATGACGCCGTTCTCGAAGGTCAAGGACACCAGCTTCGAGCCGGGCAAGGTCTCGATCAAGTGGTTCGAGGACGGCAGGACCAACGTCGCCTACAACTGCGTCGACCGGCACCTCGAGACCCGCGGAGACCAGACCGCGATCATCTGGGAAGGCGACGACCCGAACGAGTCCAAGCACATCACCTACCGCGAGCTGCACGCGCAGGTCTGCCGGATGGCCAACGTGCTGCGCAACCGCGGCGTCGAGAAGGGTGATCGCGTCACGATCTACATGCCGATGATTCCCGAGGCCGCCTACGCGATGCTGGCCTGCGCCCGCCTCGGTGCCGTGCATTCGATCGTCTTCGGCGGCTTCTCGCCGGATTCGCTGGCCTCGCGCATCGAGGGCTGCGACTCGAAGATCGTCATCACCGCCGACGAGGGCCTGCGCGGCGGCCGCAAGGTGCCGCTGAAGGCCAACGTCGACGCGGCGATCGCTCGCCTCGGCAAGGACGTGGTCGATCACGTCGTGGTCGTGCGCCGCACCGGCGGCAGCGTGGCGATGGAGCCCGGCCGCGACGTCTACTACCACGAGGCCGCCGAGCAGGTGACCGACCAGTGCCCGGCCGAGGCGGTGGAGGCCGAGCACCCGCTCTTCATCCTCTACACCTCGGGCTCGACCGGACAGCCCAAGGGCGTGGTGCACACCACCGGCGGCTACCTGGTCTACGCGGCGATGACGCACGAGTACGTCTTCGACTACCGCGAGGGCGAGGTCTACTGGTGCACCGCCGACGTCGGCTGGGTCACCGGCCACAGCTACATCGTCTACGGGCCGCTCGCCAACGGTGCGACGACGCTGATGTTCGAGGGCATCCCGACCTATCCGTCGAACTCCCGCTTCTGGGACGTGGTCGACAAGCACAAGGTCAACATCTTCTACACCGCGCCCACCGCGATCCGCTCGCTGATGGGCGGCGGCGAGGGGCCGGTGAAGAAGACCTCGCGGGCCAGCCTGCGCCTGCTCGGGTCGGTCGGCGAGCCGATCAACCCCGAGGCCTGGGACTGGTACTACAGGGTGGTCGGCGACTCGCGTTGCGCAATCGTCGACACGTGGTGGCAGACCGAGACCGGCGGCATCCTGATCACGCCGCTGCCCGGGGCGACCAGGTTGAAGCCTGGTTCGGCGACGCGCCCCTTCTTCGGAGTGCAGCCGGCGATGGTGGATGCCGAGGGCAAGGTCCTCGACGGCCCGTGCGAGGGCAACCTCTGCATCACCGATTCCTGGCCCGGCCAGATGCGCACCGTCTACGGCGACCACGAGCGCTTCGAGCAGACCTACTTCTCAACCTATCCGGGCAAGTACTTCACCGGCGACGGCGCCCGCCGCGACGCGGACGGCTACTACTGGATCACCGGCCGGGTCGACGACGTGATCAACGTCTCGGGCCACCGCATGGGCACGGCGGAGGTCGAGTCCTCGCTGGTCGCCCACGCCAAGGTCGCCGAGGCGGCGGTCGTCGGCTACCCGCACAACCTCAAGGGCCAGGGCATCTACGCCTACGTCACCCTCAACGAGGGTGAGGAGGGCGACGACGCGCTGCGCAAGGAGCTGGTGACCTGGGTCCGCAAGGACATCGGCCCGATCGCCTCGCCGGACCTCATCCAGTTCGCACCGGGCCTGCCCAAGACCCGCTCGGGCAAGATCATGCGCCGCATCCTGCGCAAGATCGCCGAGGACGACTTCTCCTCGCTCGGAGACACCTCGACGCTCGCCGAGCCCGCGGTTGTCGACGACCTGATCGAGAATCGACAGAACCGCGCCCCCTGAGGCCGGTCTTCGACGCTGGGTGGGCCCCGACCCGCTCGCCGAGGCGGACGTCCCACGGGTGTCCGCCTCCAACATGAAAAACCATCGTCACATCGACCGGAAGGCGGCCCCGATCGCGGGTCCCCTTCATCGGAGGGAGCGTACATGTCCACGTCATCAAGCGGCCCCGGCGGCCGTCCCGTCCCAGCAGCGCCGCGGCTCGGCGGCACCGTGCTCGGCTCCGCCGACGACAAGGTCGCCAAGAGCCCGATCTTCCGCCAGCTCGTCGAGGAGCGCACGCGCTTCGGCTGGATCCTCACCGGCCTGATGCTCGCCGTCTACTTCGGCTTCATCGGCCTGATCGCCTTCGACAAGAGCCTGCTCGCCGTGAAGATCGGCAGCGGAACCGCCTCGCTCGGGCTGCTCCTCGGGGTCCTCGTGATCCTCTTCGCCTTCATTCTCACCGGCATCTACGTCCAGCGCGCCAACGGCCGCTACGACGACCTGACCGCCGCCCTCAAGCTTGATCTCGGCCGATGAACCGTCTCAAGCATCCCCTCGTCCTCGGCAGCGCGCTCGCGGTCCTCGCCGTCACGGCCGCCCTCGCCGCCGGCCCCGACATCGGCGCGGTCACGAAGGCGGCGACGAACTGGCCGGCGATCGGCATGTTCGGGTTCTTCGTGCTGCTCACCCTCGGCATCACCTACAAGGCCGCCAAGGGCACCAAGTCGGCGGCCGACTTCTACGCCGCCGGCGGCGGCATCTCGGCCGGCACCAATTCGCTCGCCATCGCCGGCGACTACATGTCCGCCGCCTCGTTCCTCGGCATTTCAGGCTTAGTTTACACCTCGGGCTTCGACGGCTTGATCTACTCCACCGGCTTCCTCGTCGGCTGGCCGATCGTGTTGTTCCTCATCGCCGAGCGGCTGCGCAACCTCGGCAAGTTCACCTTCGCCGACGTGGCGTCGTTCCGCCTCGACCAGACCTCGATCCGCATCATCTCGGCCGTCGGCACGCTGGTTGTGGTGGCGTTCTACCTGATCGCCCAGATGGTCGGCGCGGGTAAGCTGATCCAGCTCTTGTTCGGCCTGCCCTACCTCTACGCCGTGATCATCGTCGGCGTGCTGATGATCGTATACGTGGCGTTCGGCGGCATGAAGGCGACCACTTGGGTGCAGGTGATCAAGGCCTGCCTGCTGCTCGGCGGCGCGACCTTCATGGCCGTCGCGGTGCTCTACAAGTACGGCTTCAACCCCGAGACCCTGTTCGCCGCCGCCGTCGCCACCCATCCAAAGGGTGACGCGATCATGGCGCCGGGCGGTCTCGTGTCGAACCCGATCGAGGCGATCTCGCTCGGCGTCGGCCTGATGTTTGGCACCGCCGGCCTGCCGCACATCCTGATGCGCTTCTTCACAGTGTCGGACGCCCAGGCGGCCCGCAAGTCGGTGTTCTATGCGACCGGGTTGATCGGGTACTTCTACATCCTCACCTTCATCATCGGCTTCGGCGGCATCGCCCTGCTGATGTCCGATCCGAGCTACTTCAAGCTCGGCCCGGCCGGCGCCTTCGACAAGCTGAAGGACATGGTCGGCGGCACCAACATGGTGGCGGTGAACCTCGCCAACGCCGTGGGCGGCCCGTACTTCCTCGGCTTCATCTCGGCCGTGGCCTTCGCGACCATCCTCGCGGTGGTGGCGGGCCTGACGCTCGCCGGCGCCTCCGCGGTCAGCCACGACCTCTATGCCCAGGTGATCGCCCGCGGGCGCGTCAACGAGGCCGCCGAGGTCCGGCTCTCCAAGCTCGCCGCCGTCGGCATCGGCATCGTGGCGATCTACCTCGGCTACGTCTTCGAGAACCAGAACGTCGCCTTCATGGTCGGCCTCGCCTTCTCGGTGGCGGCGAGCTGCAACTTCCCGGTGCTGACCATGTCGATCCTGTGGAAGGGCACCACGACCTGGGGCGCCCTCGTCGGCGGCCTCGTCGGCCTCATCGCGGCGGTCGGCATGGTGGTGCTGTCCAAGGCGGTCTGGGTGACGACCTTCGGCAACCCGGTGGCGATCTTCCCCTACGACAACCCGGCGCTGTTCTCGATGCCGCTGGCCTTCGCGACGATCTATATCGTCTCGAAGCTGGACAAGTCGCGGCGGGCCGAGCGCGAGCGGGCCGCCTTCGAGGCGCAGTTCGTGCGCTCGGAGACCGGCATCGGCGCGGATGGCGCCCACGCGCACTGACGCGCGGCGTCACGCACGGGACCCGACAATGGGGGCGCGGCATCCGCCGCGCCCCTTTTTCGTACCGGCGGCGGCGCGCGGACGACGGGCGATCCGGGGGGAAAAGTCGTCACATCGTGATGTTCATCTTCCTTCCAAACCATCTGCCCATGCAGTGGCACCATCACCTGCGCTAACGTTCGCGGGTTCGAATCTCGGCGAACGGCCGAGCGTTGCCGGCACGTCGTCGTCGAGTCCGGTTCCGCGAAACGAGTGCCGGGACGGACAGGATGGGGAGGACCGTCGCCATGGCCGCTGCAACCACGATCCCGCGGCCGGGAGACGCCGCCCGCCCGATGACAGCCGCCGACAAGCGCGTGATCTTCGCGTCGTCGCTCGGCACGGTGTTCGAGTGGTACGACTTCTACCTCTACGGCGCGCTCGCCACGATCATCGGGGCGCAGTTCTTCTCCGCCTACCCGCCGGCCACGCGGGACATCTTCGCGTTGCTGGCCTTCGCCGCCGGCTTCATCGTCCGCCCGTTCGGCGCCCTGGTGTTCGGCCGCGTCGGCGACCTCGTCGGGCGCAAGTACACCTTCCTGGTCACCATCCTGATCATGGGCCTGTCGACCTTCGTCGTCGGCATCCTGCCCAACGCCGAGACGATCGGCATCGCGGCGCCGATCATCCTGATCGTGTTGCGCCTGGCGCAGGGCCTCGCGCTCGGCGGCGAGTACGGCGGTGCGGCGACCTACGTCGCCGAGCACGCCCCGAACGGACGACGCGGCTTCTACACCAGCTGGATCCAGACCACCGCGACGCTCGGCCTGTTCCTGTCGCTGCTGGTGATCCTCGCGACGCGCTCGTTCACCGGCGAGGAGGCGTTCAAGGTCTGGGGCTGGCGCATCCCGTTCCTGGTCTCGGTGCTGCTGCTCGGCGTCTCGGTCTGGATCCGCCTGCAACTCGCCGAATCGCCTGCCTTCCAGAAGATGAAGGCGGACGGCACCACCTCGAAGGCGCCGCTGACGGAAGCCTTCGGCCGGTGGAAGAACGCGAAGATCGCGCTCATCGCCCTGTTCGGCCTCGTCGCCGGCCAGGGTGTCGTCTGGTACACCGGCCAGTTCTACGCGCTGTTCTTCCTGCAATCGATCCTGAAGGTCGACGGCTACACCGCGAACCTGCTGATCGCCTGGTCGCTCCTGCTCGGCACCGGCTTCTTCGTGTTCTTCGGCGGCCTCTCGGACAGGATCGGTCGCAAGCCGATCATCCTGGCCGGCTGCGCCATCGCGGCGGCGAGCTTCTTCCCGCTATTCCATGGGCTGACCGCGGTGGCCAACCCCGCCCTGGAGCGGGCGATCGACCAGGTGAAGGTCACGGTGGTGGCCGACCCGAAGGAATGCGGCAACCTGTTCAACCCGGTCGGCACCCGCACGTTCTCGGCGCCCTGCGACCTCGCCCGCGACTTCCTTGCGAAGTCGTCGGTGAAGTACGCCACCGAGGCCGGGCCCGCCGGCCAGCCGACCGTGGTCAAGATCGACGACACCGCCGTGCCGTTCCCGGCCGGAAGCCCGGCGGCGGACTTCGGCAAGGCCGCCACCGCGGCGCTCCAGGCCGCGGGCTACCCGAAGGCGGACGACGCCGGCATCGTCAAGATGAAGAGCCCGTTCGACGTCTTCCGGCCGCAGGTGGCGAGCGTGATCGGGCTGCTCTTCGTCCTCGTCCTGTTCGTGACGATGGTCTACGGGCCGATCGCGGCGATGCTGGTGGAGCTGTTCCCGACCCGCATCCGCTACACCTCTATGTCGCTGCCCTACCACATCGGCAACGGCTGGTTCGGCGGCCTGCTGCCGGCCACCGCCTTCGCCATGGTCGCCCAGACCGGGGACATCTATTACGGCCTCTGGTACCCGATCGTCATCGCGGTCGCGACCGTGATCGTCGGCGTGTTCCTGGTGCCGGAAACCAAGGATCGCGATATCTACGCCGACGCGTGAGCTTTCCTGAGGGCAACACCATGAGGCTCGCTCAGGAAAATTTCGGCGCACCTCGTTATTATAAAGTTATGCGGCTGCAAAATCACGAAGACACAATCGCCTAAGCAGAAAAGTTATTTTGTTATCAAAGACACAAGGTAAAAGCAAGAAAGACACAGTATGAAGACGCCTGTCGAGCGTGTGAATGATGCAACAGCACGAGCGGCAAAACCATGCAAGTTGGGTTTCGCAGTAATATAAGCAACCCCGCCCATTATAAGTGCACATATGAAAAACGTTTTGAGATTTGACAGCAAGTAATCAAACTTTGACCCCGCTAAATTGTTCGCATAGCTTAATGCCAATGAAGTGAAGGTATAGAAAAATACACTCACACTGCTTTCAAGAAATTTGAAATCAATGGGGTGAGTTAGATCTCTGCGCGCGCGGGCAGCGTCTGTGTACTCTGCGGAGTATAGACACAAGACTCCAGCACCTAATGCTAATATAGCGTACAGTAAATTGTAGGCCATAGTTCATAAATCCATTATTTAAAAATTGACGCCGGTAGATGTATGGCGTATCTGTAATGATCTATGTTCCTAAACTAAAAATTTCTTAGTGCCGGAAGTGGCGCACCCCCGTGAACACCATCGCCAGACCGGCTTCGTCGGCGGCGCGGATCACGTCGTCGTCGCGCATCGAGCCGCCGGGCTGGATCACCGCCGTGGCGCCGGCCTCGGCCGCCGCCATCAGGCCGTCGGCGAAGGGGAAGAACGCATCGGAGGCGACCACCGCCCCGACCGCAAGGCTCTCCGCCCGGCCGAGGCGCTGGGCGCCCTCCGCGGCCTTCCAGGCGGCGATCCGCGAGGAATCCACCCGCGACATCTGCCCGGCGCCGATGCCGACGGTGGCGCCGTCCTTGGCGTAGACGATGGCGTTCGACTTCACGTGCTTGGCGACGCGGTAGGCGAAGCGCAGGTCGGAAAGCTCCGCCTCGCTCGGGGCGCGCTTCGTCACCACGGTCAGCGCCATGTCGTCGATCACCAGGGCGTCGCGGCCCTGCACCAGCAGGCCGCCGGCGAGCGTGCGCACGGTGTCGCCC
>NZ_VRUX01000163.1:0-7858 GCF_008039885.1 Methylobacterium sp. WL103 | reverse complement strand
CCCCCCCCCCCCCCCCCCCTTTTTTTTTTAATTTTACGGCGACCACCGATATCTACAAGTAATGTTTCGTCGGCATCGTCATTTGTGTATAATGGTCAGGCCGATGCCGGCGCCGGTCAGGGTCGCCACGAGCCAGCCGGCGGCGACGACCGGGCCGACGCCGGGAATCGCGAGAAGGCCGAGGCCGGTGAGGAGGCCGGTCGCACCGCCGACGACGGTACCGAGCGAGGCGCCCGTGCCGGCTGCGGTCTCGGCCTTGTGCGCGGTGTCGGCGTGGTCGCCGGTCCCGATGCGGCCGGCATGCCGGTCGCCTTCGTTGTTGCTGACGACGCTGATGTCGCCGTGCGAGACGCCGGCGGCCTCAAGGCGGGTCACCGCCGTGCTGGCCGCGTCGTAGTCGTCGTAGAGGGCGGTGATGGTCTGATGTGCCATGGTCAAATCCTGGATGTCGTCGAAAATCGCGCGGCTGCGCTCTAACCGTCCGGGGACGGCGCTCACTGCGCGGCGACGTTGCCCTTGAAGTCGACGCCGACCTTGACCGGCTTGCCGTTCAGCACGGCTTCGGCGCGCCAGATGCCCTTGTCGTCCTTCTTCAGGCCGCGGACGTCCTTGTAGCCGGCATCCTCCAGGCGCTTGTGCGTCTGGGCTTCGGTGAAGCTGTTGGCGCCTTCCTCCAGCTTCGCGTTCGCGGCCGCGTTGGCGGTGGCCGGCTTGGAGGCGTCTGGGCGGTCGGTGTTCGGCCGCGTCACGGCCTCCTGACCACCGGACTTCTCGCTGGACTTTGCGTCCGGCGCGGGGGTGCCCGTGGTCGTGGTCTGAGCGGAGGCGATGCCGGTCCCGAGCAGGGTCACGAGCGCGATGGCAGTCAGATGGCGTTGCAAGGCGGTTTCCTCTACTGTTACCCCCAATCAATCCCGTCGCAGCCCCAAGCGTTCCGAACTATATTCTTCGAAGACATCTTTGCGCCGGCTCGAGAAAGCGTGGCGTTTCGCGAGAAATTGTCGTTTTCCCGGGAACGGTTTCGCGATGAGCGCTGAGACGCACCGGAAAGCCGGGCATTCCGTGCCTCGTAAACGCCTCGCCCCATCGGATGAACCGTGGGCTTCCCCTCTCCCCGCATGCGGGGAGAGGCCCGGCCGCACCCCGTCGTGCAGCCGGGAAGCGAAAGGCGAAGCCGAAGCGAGGGTGAGGGGGAGCGAACGGAGGAGGCTCATCCGGGTCAGCCCCCTCACCGTCGGCTGCCGCCTCGCTCGGCCGACGACGAGGTCGGCCGAGCCCTCTCCCCGCAAGCGGGGCGAGGGGATGCGCACTCGGCAAGCCGTCGGGAACGAAGGTGGGCGGCAGCCCAGCCGGCGGGTCAGCCCCGGCAGCGGGCCTTGATCGCGGCCGAGAATTCCTTCTCGGAGTCCTGCACCTGGCTCAGGCGGGTGCCGCGCTCGCCGCCGGAGAGGCAGCGGCCGTAGACGCCGGCGACGCGGCGCATGGTGTCGACGTGGCGGCGCCAGATCCGGCAGCTCTTGGCGTCGTCGCCGTCGGCCTGCTCGAGCTGGTCGATCGCCTGGCGCTGCATCGACTGGGCGACGAGCATGTCGCGGGCGCAGGTGCCGTCGGCCGCGCCCTGTTGAGCCTGCACGGCGTGCGGGACGGCGAGCAGCGTCGCCGCCACGGCGAACGGCAAGACCCGAGGCCGGCTCACGCGACGCCCGGTCATGCGGCCTGCGAGGTCGAGGTGTGGGTGAGCAGCGCGTAGAGGGCGTGCGCGTCGCGCGCCGCGCGGATGCGGTCGAGGATGCCGGGCTCGCGCAGGATGCGCGCCACCTGGGCCAGGGCCTTGAGGTGGTCGGCGCCCGCGCCCTCGGGGGCGAGCAGCAGGAAGGCGAAGTCCACCGGGCGGCCGTCGAGGGATTCGAAGTCCACCGGCCGGTCGAGGCGGGCGACGAGCCCGAACAGCCGGTCGAGGCCCGGCAGCTTGCCGTGCGGGATCGCGACGCCGTCGCCGATGCCGGTGGAGCCCAAGCGCTCGCGCTGCAGCAGGGTCTCGTAGACGTCGCGGACGTCGAGCGTCGGCAGGCGGCGGACCGCCTGGGCGGCGAGGTCCTGCAGCACCTGCTTCTTGGCCCGGGCGCGGAGCGAGGGCACCACGGAATCCGGATCGAGGAATTCCAGCATCGGCATCGAAGGACCGCCCGCCCGCTCTCGAACCATGGGGGCCACGCCCCATGAAGAGGGCGCGCACCGCGTTGTCCGCGCGGCCGCGCCCCAAAAACACCAATCCCCGCCCCGAAGGCCGGTTCCGGCGTCCTCGGCTCAGGCCGCCGCGCTCGGCGGGTCGACCCAGCCGATCGCGCCGTCGCTGCGCCGGTATACGACGTTGATGCGGCCGGTGCCAGCATGCACGAAGACGATCACCGGGGCGCCGGTGAGGTCCAGCGCGGTGACCGCCTCGCTCACCGAGTGGCGCTTGAGGGTCTTGGTGCTCTCGGCCACGATCGGCGGGTGGCTCGCGCCGTCGTCGGGCTCGTCCTCGTCCTCGTCGTCCTCGGGCGCGGCGAACACCGCGTAGGCCGCCTCGACCGCGGCGCCGTTCGGCCCCCCGTTCGGTCCTTGGGCGTGCTCCTTGAGCCGGTGCTTGTAGCGCCGCAGGCGCTTCTCCAGCCGGTCTGCGGTCTGCTCGAAGCTGGCGCGCGGGTCGTGCGCGGTGGACGACGCCTCGATGGTGAGCCCGGAGACGAGGTGCAGCACGCAATCGGTGCGGTACGCCGAGCCGTCGCGCCGGAGCGTGACGTGGCCGGTGCTGCTCTCGTTCATGTGCCCGTCGAGGTATTTTGACAGGGTCGCCGCCATCCGCTCGTCGACACGGCCCCTGAGGGCTTCGCCGAGGTCCAGGCCGTGGCCCGTGACGCGCAATGACCCCATGTATCCTCCGGTGCGGTTGACCCTGGTCTTTCGCCCACCGACCGCGGCGAGCGGGATTCGGCGGAACGCCGACCCGTCGGCGTGACGGGGGACGGAGTAGAGAAGCCGGCGCAGGCGAAGTCAACGGACGTGAGAAGCCTTGCCGGTCACGGTCCAACCGCCGGGGCGGGCCTGAAACCGCCCTGCGCGGCAGCGCCGTCATCCTCCAGCGCGGCGGGCGAAGAGCCCGCTCGCGGCGCGTTCACCGCGCCATCATCACCCCCGCCACCATCCCGCCCTGCGCGTAGCGCTCGCGGCGGCGCTCGATCGAGGAGGGGATGCGCAGGGATTCGCGGTACTTCGCCACTGTGCGGCGGGCGATGTCGACGCCTTCGTGGCGCAGCTTCTGCACCAGGGCGTCGTCGGAGAGCACGTCGTCCGAGGTCTCGCCGTCCACGAGCTGCTTGATGCGGTGGCGCACGGCCTCCGAGGAGTGGGCGGCGGTGCCGGCCGCGCCCGGGATCGCGGCGGTGAAGAAGTACTTCATCTCCAGGGTGCCGCGGCTGGTGCCGATCGCCTTGTTGGAGGTGACGCGCGAGACGGTGGATTCGTGCATGCCGATCGCCTCGGCGACCGTCTTGAGGTTCAGGGGCCGCAGGTGCGTGACGCCGTGGACGAAGAACCCGTCCTGCTGACGCACGATCTCGGTGGCGACCTTGAGGATGGTGCGCGCTCGCTGCTCCAGGCTCCGGGTGAGCCAGTTCGCGGTCTGCAGCGCCTCGGAAAGGAAGGCCTTGTCGCCCTCCGCCTTCGCGCCGCGCACCACGCGGGCGTAGTAGCTCTGGTTGACCAGGACGCGGGGCAGCGCCTCGCCGTTGAGCTCCACCAGCCAGGAGCCGTCGGGGGCGGCGCGCACGAACACGTCGGGGATCAGCACCTCGACGCCGCTCGAGCCGAAGGCGCGGCCCGGCTTGGGATCGAGCCGGCGGATCTCGCCCAGCATCTCGACGAGGTCCTCGTCGTCGACGCCGCACAGGCGCCGGAGGGCGGAGAAGTCGCGCTTGGCCACGAGGTCGAGGCGCGAGACCAGCGCCTGCATCGCCGGGTCGAACCGGTCCTTCTCCCGCAGCTGCAGCGCCAGGCATTCGGCGAGGTCGCGCGCGGCGACGCCGGCCGGATCGAAGCTCTGGACGAGCTTGAGCACGCCGGCGACCCGGTCGAGGGAGGCGCCGAGGCGCTCGGCCACCGCATCGATCGATTCCCGGAGGTAGCCGGCCTCGTCCACCGCATCGATCAGGAAGCCGCCGATCAGCCGGTCGGTGGCGTCGCGGGTGGCGAGGTCGAGCTGGCGGCCGAGATGCTCGCGGAGCGACGTCTCGACGGTGAGCGTCGCCTCGAAGTCCGGGGCCTCCGAATCGAAGCTGCCGCCGGTGTTGCCGTAGGGCGCGGGCGTCAGCGAGAGCATGTCGCCGGTGGCCGCCTCGCGGATCGGGCTCGGCGCGTCGTCGGGGTAGACGTTGTCAAGGCGGGCGTCGAAGTCGCCGTCGATCTCGCCGCGGTCGAACTGACGGCGCTTCTCCGGCTCGCCGAGGATCTCGTAGGCA
This sequence comes from Methylobacterium sp. WL103, assembly GCF_008039885.1. Classification (NCBI taxonomy): domain Bacteria; kingdom Pseudomonadati; phylum Pseudomonadota; class Alphaproteobacteria; order Hyphomicrobiales; family Methylobacteriaceae; genus Methylobacterium; species Methylobacterium sp. WL103. The sequence goes on along the minus strand of NZ_VRUX01000163.1, from coordinate 3,359 downwards.
GAGTTCGCCTCGGCGAAGCGGTCCTTCGCCTTGGCGTCCTTGTTGGTGTCGGGATGGTAGGTCTTGGCGAGCTTGCGATAGGCCTTCTTGATCTCGGCCTCGCCGGCAGTCTTGGGTACGCCCAGCACCTCGTAGGGATTGCGCATCGGTCTCTTGAGTTTCGTGGTTTCGCGCCGGCTTTGGAGCAGCGGCCATGCACGCCGCATGTGGGCGGCCTGTTGCCCTTGCGCAACGTAGGGGCGGCGAGACTCGGCGCAAGCGCCGCCGGCGTCAACCCGACCGCAGCGCAAGGCTTGCCGGACGCAGTGCCGGGCGCGTCGCGCTCAGCCCGTCTTGTCTGTGTGGCCCTTGTCCAGGTGGCTCTTGCGCGGCGTTGCCTTGTCCAACGGAGCCTTGCCGGTGCGGATCCGCTTCAGCTCCCATTCGCCGCCGGAGGGCTTGCAGCCGGTGCCGCGCACGAAGCGGCTGCTGTTCGGCGCGATGACCGAGGCGAGGAAGTCGCGGCAGATCAGGTCCTGGGCGACGTAGGGCAGGCCGGTCGGGTTGATCGTGCCGCGCAAGGCGGTCTCCGGATTGTCCCACTTCACGGGCTTGCCGTTGCCCTGCGGGTCGAGGGCGACCCCAAGCGCGGCGTAGGCGCGGCGCCAATCCTCTTCGCCGAGGTCCGAGCCGAAGCTCGTCGGGCGCCGGTTGATGCTGCCGGTGACGATCGGCTCGTCGGCCACCGTCGCGGCCTTGGCCTCCGAGGTGGCGTCCGCGCGGAAGATCAGGAGCGGCTGGCTGCAGCCGCAGAGAATCGAGACGAGGCAGGCGGCCAGTGCCGCCGGCGCGATCCGCTTCGCACATTCCTCCGCCTGCGGCGTCGCCGCGGCCACTTCCTTCTTGTCGGGACGACGCATTACACCTGTACCCGAGACCCTGAACCCCAGCCGAGATGGCGCGTAAGTGTGCTCCAACGTCGGTGCCCCCCGACCCGGATCTCACAACGGAGGATTAAGTCGTGGACGCGTTAAAGATCGATGAGTCGGGCGGACATGATGCGGTCCCGGACGCCGCGGACTTCACCCTGAGCGACGACCCGTTCGGCCTGTTCGCGGCCTGGATGGCCGAGGCGACCGCCTCCGAGCCCGAGGACGCCAACGCCATCGCGCTCGCGACGACCGGCGCGGACGGGCTCCCCGACGTGCGGATGGTGCTGCTGAAGGGCTACGACGCGCGCGGCTTCGTATTCTACACCAACGTCGAATCCGCCAAGGGCGAGGAGCTGGCCGCCAACCCGCAGGCCGCCTTCGTGCTGCATTGGAAGAGCCTGCGCCGGCAGATCCGGGTCCGCGGTCCGGTGTCGCGGGTGACGGCCGAGGAGGCGGACGCCTACTTCGCCAGCCGCCACCGCGACAGCCGCCTCGGGGCGATCGCCAGCCGGCAGTCGCGCCCGCTTTCGGGGCGCGACGCGCTGATGGCGGAGGTGGCGGAGCTGTCGGCGCGCTACGAGGACGGGCCGGTGCCGCGGCCGGAGAACTGGACCGGCTTCCGGATCGAGCCGGTGGCGATGGAGTTCTGGCGCAACGGCGACTACCGCCTGCACGACCGCGTCCGCTTCACCCGCAACGGCGAGGGCTGGGACCGGTCGCGGCTTTATCCCTAGGGACGGGTTACGGCACCAGGGGCGGCAGCGGCGGCGCAACGCCCTCGGGCAGCGCGGTGCGGGCGACGTTCATCGTCATGGCGAGCAGCGCGTAATAGCCGTTGATGCCAGTGAGATCGATCGCCCCCTGCTCGCCGTAGAGGGCGACCAGCGCCGCGTAGGTCGGGTCGCTCACCGCCTTGTTGCGCTGGAGCTCGGTCGAGAACGCGTAGACCGCGGCCTCCTCGGACGACATGCCGTCCGGCCGGCGGCCTTCCGCGATCGCCTGCGCCACCGCCGGATCGAGGCCGGCTTTCAGCGCGATCGGGTGATGGATCTGCCATTCGATCTGCTGGCTCCACTCGCGGGCCACGATCAGGATCGCGAATTCGCTGATCTTGAACGGCAGGACGCTGTCGTAGCGCAGGTACAGGCCCATCTCGCTGGCGCGCAGCATCAGGTCGGGACTGCGCATCAGCGGCACGAACGGGCCGAAGACAGGCACCTTCCGCGCGGCCAGGAACGCGTCCGACGCCGCGACCTGGGCCGGGGTGAGGCCGTCCGCCGGGATCGCGGGCATCCGGTCGGTGGGGCGGGCCGTGTTCGGCATGGGGCGATGATCCGGCTGTTCGGGCTGCGGGACTTGGGTGATCCCGCTCCACGTCCTGCCGGTCAAGCGCTGCGGCCGGTGTTGCGGCGCGGCGAAGCCGCTGGATTTTCGAGACCGCTGCGCTTAGACCGGAGCCTCAATGCGGAGGCCCGCCGGGGTGCCCCGGCGCCGGCCCCGAATGGAAGCGAGGCACGGCCTTGGCCACACCCGGAAACGAACGCCGCCGTATCATGCTGCTCACGGGGGCGAGCCGCGGCATCGGGCACGCCACCGTCAAGCGCTTCTCCGCCGCGGGATGGCGGGTCATCACCTGCTCGCGCCACGCGTTCCCGGAGAACTGCCCGTGGGAGATGGGGCCGGAGGACCACCTCCAGGTCGATCTTGCCGACGCCGCGGACACCGTGCGCGGGGTCCGCGAGGTCGCCGAGCGGCTCGCGAACGAGGGCGGCTTGCTGCACGCGCTCGTCAACAACGCCGGCATCTCGCCGAAGGGCCCGAACGGCGAGCGCCTCGGCGCCCTGCCGACCGACTTCGCGACGTGGCAGCGGGTGTTCCAGGTCAACGTCTTCGCGCCCGTGCTGCTGGCTCAGGGCCTGCGCGACGAGCTCGCCCGCGCCAAGGGCTCGATCGTCAACGTCACCTCGATCGCCGGATCGCGCGTCCACCCGTTCGCCGGGGCGGCCTACGGCACCTCGAAGTCGGCGCTCGCCGGCCTGACCCGCGAGATGGCCGCCGACTTCGGTCCGCTGGGGGTCCGCGTCAACGCGATCTCGCCGGGCGAGATCGACACCGCGATCCTTTCGCCCGGCACCGACAAGCTGGTCGAGCAGATCCCGCAGCGGCGCCTCGGCACCCCGGACGAGGTCGCCAAGGCGATCTACTTCCTGTGCACCGAGGCCTCGTCCTACGTGAACGGCGCCGAGCTGCACATCAACGGCGGCCAGCATGTCTGACCGGCTGGTCCGCTGGTCCCTTCTTCTCGTTTTCGCCGCCACCCCCGCCGCCGCAGAGCCGGCGGTCACGATCCTCGACCTGCCGTTCCAGGCGACCGCGATGCGCGGGCCGCGCAGCGAGGTCGCGGTGGCGGTGGCGACCTCCGGGCTGATCCCGCTGGCCCGCTCGGCG
>NZ_VRUX01000162.1:0-7880 GCF_008039885.1 Methylobacterium sp. WL103 | reverse complement strand
CATGCCAGCCTTCTCCGCTTGGCCGGCTGCGCTTGCCAGACCAGCTCCGCCGGCCAAGCTACCCGTGGCGGAGCGGCCCACCGTGCACTAATTTTACCCTTGGACCACCTCGTGGGGGCCGATCACGGCGTGTACGCGACCGCGCTATGTTCGACCTCGCCATCGACAGCAAGCTGCGCGGTTGCGATATCGTCAAATTGAAGATCGGTGAGCTCGTGAGCGGCGGGCATGTACGCGCGCGCGTCATCGTCGTTCAGCGAAAAACTGGGCGGCCTGTTCAATTCGAATTGCTGGAACCAGCACGTACCAGCATTCTAACTTGGCTGGGGTGCCGAGGGGGCGGGCTCGACGATTACACCTTCCCGAGCCGGATCGACCACGAGGCTCACATAAGCACCCGGCAGTACGCCCGACTGGTGGATGAATGGGTCACGGGCATCGGGCTACGGCGCGAAGACTACGGTACGCACTCTCTGCGCCGAACAAAGGCGGCGTTGATCTACAAGCGAACCGGCAACCTACGCGCGGTGCAAATCCTGCTCGGGCATACCAAAATTGAGAGTACGGTACGCTATCTCGGCGTGGACGTTGAAGACGCGCTCGCTTTGGCGGAAGGGACTGAAATATGAAGCCCGGCCTCCTCTGCGGCAACGTCGAGGAGGCCATGAAGTCTCTATGACCGCAGCGCGTCCGGTGCAGTCGTTTGCCCCGTCAAGATAATGTCTTGGATATAGACGTTCTCTGACCAACCCCGCCTTTCCGCCTTGGGTGGATTTTCGCCGGTCTCCTTTCGGGCGACAAAGCAGGGAAGCGGACGTGGCTGTTCTGCTCGCCTCCAACTCATAGCGGAACAGCCTCTCCGGCGGTAAGCTCCTACGATGAGCACCGAAGCGCGAGCCCGTTCCTTGGAGATTGTTCGCTTGACCAGCGCTGATGCGGCTGTCTTCCGCGAGCTACGACTCGAAGGATTACGTGATCATCCGGAGGCGTTTGGAGCATCCTGGGAGGATGAGGCGACGCACTCGGAAGCACAATTCTCATCCCGTTTGGATGACGCTGTAGTGTTCGGGGCACGCTCTGTAGATGGGATGCGACTCGATGGTATCGTGGGCGTCTATCGACCTGAGGCTGCTAAAACGAAGCATAAAGCAGTGATATGGGGAATGTATGTCCGCCTGCGCTCTCGGCGCGCCGGCGTCGGGGCTATCCTATTGAAGACAGCAATAGACCACGCCTCATTGATGGTCGAGGAAGTCAATCTAACTGTTGGATTGGCGAATGCAGCGGCATTAAAACTTTACGAGTCGGCGGGTTTCAAAAGATACGGAGTTGAACAGCGCGCTTTGAAAATTGGCGAGCAATATTATGACGAGGTCTTGATGAGCTTGCTGTTGTCAAAGCGCTAAATTTTCGCTCCGGATCCTAAATGGTCGCCAGAGTTTGCCGCAGAAAAGTAATGAGCATGCGATGGTGTTCATTCTCATGCTCGCCATGCGGGTTGTGATCTTGGCCGACCAGCAGATGCACTTCCGGCGTGCGCGAGGCCTGCAGCAAGCGCGCTTCGAGCCGCTGTGTCATCGCAACCGACCACATTGTGTCCCGCGTGCCGTGGCTAAGAAACAGGGGCCCGGCATACCGCTCGATTTCAATCGGCGTGGTCGGGAGCAGAGTGTCGGACGACCCACGCCACGTCCATGCTCGCTCCGCTGGGTCCCAAGCCCGCCATCCGGGATCACCACTGTCCCGACAGCTTGCACCAACGAAAGCGCCGCAGATCACGTCGGGTGCAGCATGCGCAGCCACGGCATCCGGCAAGCCGGGAACGCCGTCCCGAGCCATCAAAGAGGTGACGAGTAGGGCATGTTCGGCTCCGCGCGAGACGCCGTAGACGCCAACCTTGCCAGACAGGGGTAAAGCGTGAAGCTCAGCCAGAGCCTCGGCCGTCCGGTCAAGGGCGACATCTCGGATGTCGCCCGCGTTCCATACGTCGCCGCCTACCGAGTAGCCGAACGGGACGGCCAGGAAGCCATGAGCGGCTAGGATGGCAGCCGTCAGGTAGCTGTAGCCTGACCACGCCCCCTCCGAGCCGTGCAGGATCATGACAGTGGGGAACGGCCCATCACCGGGCGGTCCGTAGGATTGCCCGAGGCCGGGTAGCACGCGGTTGACGACTTGCAGCATCACTGACTGACCCTGACACTCCTAACGTCCGCATGCTACCCCGAGCTGAAGCTGCCGGACGGCTGGCGTGCGACCGCTTTGGGGAAGCGCCGCCAGCGGTCCGAGCGACCGCGTTGGGTCGTACTCGGAACGTCTGCTTCTCGGCGACGAACCCAGGTCTGCATTCCCTACACGGCCCGATAAATGCCTTATCGATCCATCGTCCGACATCGTGAGCCGGCGCTCCGGAACTGCTGTTCGAAAGTGCCAAACGTCGTCCTGCTGAATGGGAGCACGAAATGGCGCAGCGCTCGGGGCCCGACTTCAAGTTCGGGATCGAGGAGGAGTTCTTCCTGGCGAGCGCACGCTCCCGGGGTGCTCCGCGCAGTTCGATCCAGGGGTTCCACGACGATGCCAAACGTCTGGGCTCGGTTGAGCGGGAACTCCTGGAGAACGAGGTCGAGATCTGCTCTGCGCCGACTGCGAGCGTCGAGGAAGCGCGGGCTGCGCTCGGCAACCTTCGTGATCAGCTTCAAGGCACCGCACGCAAGCACGGGCTCAAGCTGTTCGCTGCCGGCACCCACCCGACTGCGATCTGGTCCGTTCAGAAGGAGACCGACAAGCCACGCTACCGCGGCATGATGGACGACCTGCAGATCACCGGACGCCGCTCCGTGGTCGCTGGCATGCACGTCCACGTCGAGGTGCCGCGCCCCGAGGCACGGGTCGACATCATGCGGCGGATCTACCCGTTCCTCCCCCTGTTGCTCGCCCTCTCGACATCATCGCCGTTCTACGACCGCCGCCGGACCGGTCTGCACGGATATCGGCTTCGGGCATACGCCGAGCTGCCGCGCACGGGCCTGCCCGAGTTGTTCGACAACGCCGACGACTATGCCCGCTATGTGAAGGTCATGACGGCCGCGGGCGCCGTGCCGGACCCGACTTATTTCTGGTGGCACATCCGACCCTCGGTTCGGTACCCGACCCTTGAGCTACGCGTCGCCGATAGCTGTACGCGTCTCGAAGACACCCTGACCGTCGCCCAGATCTATCGGTGCCTCGTTCGCTTGCTGGACCGTCGACCTGACATCCATGACTGCCTGACAGGAGCATCACGCGGGTTCGTGATGGAGAACCTGTGGCGGGCCGAGCGCGATGGTACCGGAGCGTCGCTGATCGACGAGACTGCCGAGCGCGTCGTACCGGTTTCGGAAGCTGTCGATGCGCTCCTCGATCTGATCGCCGACGATGCGGCGGCACTTGGATGCGCTGCCCAGGTCGCACATGCCAAAATCATCGCCCGCAACGGATCGAGCGCTGCAGGTCAACTGGCTGCTTACGCGACCGTCATCGACGCCGGCGCGGGGGATAGCGCCGCTCTGCGTGCAGTCGTGGACTGGCTGGCCCAGGAAACGAGCGCGGGCTGACCGTCATACGGAAGGATGCGGCGTGACGCGCGTTGGCCGTCCAGGTTTCCAGGGTTTGAGGACCACACCATGCGCGCACGTCGGAGATCACGGGCCAAGCCGGCATCCTGGCTCGCGGTGAGCACCGACCTCGCGATGCTCGGCGTCGAGGCGCAGATGGTGATCGGCCAGCGCATGGCGATGTTCATGCTCGGCGGCCCAAAGGCGGACAAGGAAGCGCGGCTGATGGTGGCCGAGAAGGTCAAGGCCGCCAGCGAGGCGGCCGCGACCATCGCCCTGGGCGGGACGCCGCAGAAAGTCGTGCGCGACTACCGGCGGAAGGTGCGGGCGAACCACAAGCGGCTCGGCAAGGGGTGATGCCCTCCACTAGGCTTGGGGTAGCTTCGTGGGCTCGTGGATCTCGGCTCCATTGCCCCGTGCCCGAGGCGACGAACGACACTCTGGTCCTGGTGAAGGCATGCCTGCACGGCGTGCGGAAGACCTGGAGGGACGGGTACCGCTATTCCAAGGCCGGCGTGGTCACCACCGACCTCGTCCCCTTGGCGGCCTCGCAGCGGGCCTTCCCGGGGCTCGGGCAACTCGACCAGGAGCACGGGGCCGCCTTGATGGGGGCGCTCGACGCCTGCAATCGACGGTTCGGTCGGGGAGAGGTCGTGCCCGGCTCGGCCGGGTTCGCTTCGAGGCGGGAGTGGTCGACCAAGTTCGAGATGCGCTCACACCGCTACACGACGCGCGTCGACGAGTTGCCCGTCGTGGCCGCGGCATGAGCACGGAGAGTAACCTCGGCGCCTGCCCGTGCGTTTGCCGGCATCGGGTACGGGTTAGGAGCACCGACATGAAGCTACTGATATTGGCGGGCCTCGCATGCCTGACCGTCGACATCGCAACGGCACAGGTGCTCGGCACGACCATCTCCAGCGAGGGCAATTGGGATCTCAGGAAATCCGATGCCGGCTCCTGCGTCCTGACGCCTAAAACCCCGTCCCGTGTCCAGGTCACGCGGGGTCGGATCAGCGTGACCGGAATGCCTAAGAACTCGGTCTTCAACTATCAGTACAGGGTCGATGACGGGGATGCTTCGACGCCGGTCCTCCCATCCGAAGCCATGCAGGCGGAGGGCAGGATCACTATCGAAGGAGACGCTTTCAACGACACCGTCGAAGCGCACCGCTTCAGGTTTCGGATACTCGACCGCTGGCACGAGGCCATCTCGGAAGACATCGATCTCGCCGGCCTGAGCGCGTTGTACAAACGGCTGGAAGAGACCTGCAAATAGAAGGTCGACCAAGGCGCATCGAGCCCGCCAGCACAATCTGCGGTGCCAAGAAGCCGTAGAGGATTCACATCGCTTAGGTCCCTGGGAAGCAACTTTATCGCCCGCCCAGGGATGCGGGCTGGCCGGGAAGGTTCAAGCGGTAGCCGGTGTCGGTGAGCGTATCGCCGGAGACCTGGTACACGCCAATCGTCCGGTCGACGTAGTTGCCGACGTAGACGTAGCTGCCGGACGGACTGAACACGATCCCCTGGGTCACCGCCCCTGCCTCGGCTTTGGACACGCGCCGGACTCTGCCGTCGGGATCGATGGCAAGCAGCGCCACGACGCCGGTCGGTGTGTAGCCTGGAGCGCTGTGCGGCGCGCTCGCCCCGCGCACCACCGAAACGACGGCATGGCGGCCATCCGGGGCAATCGCCAGGGCCTCCGGCGTGTCGCCGATCCCAATATGGTCGATGACGAGCGGCCGGGCCGCATCGGCGCGGATCACGCTCACTGTATCGGCGTGGCCGTCGCTCGGCTCCGGGCCGGTGTTGCCGGTGAGTACGAGCATACCATCCGGCGTCACCGCTAACCCGTAGACTCCCGAGCCGACGGGTATGTCGAGGCTGCGGTCGTAGCGCACTTTGGTCCCGTCGATCGCGAGCACGCCGATCCGCGCCGCCTTGTTCTTGGCTATGAAGGCCCGCTTTCCGTCAGGTGTGAATGCCACCGCCGCCGCCTCATCACCGACATCGACCGTCGCAACGGCGCGCACAACGGTGTCCAGGATCGTTAGGGCCGTTACGCTGCGCCCCTCGCGGTTAGCGACGAGGACGAGGTCGCCGGCCTTGTTGATGGCGATGCCGGATGGTTGGAGCCCCACCCGGACACTCTCGATGAGTTGGGGCGGGTTTGCGGCGAGGTCGACGACGTGCAGCCGGTCGTCTGCGTGCGCGTACCACGCCGTACCCTCCTGGCGCATCAGAACCGAACTCGCCATGAGGCCGAGCCGGCCATCCGGAGTGATTTGCAGGTTCGTGGGCGGGCCATAGACCGAATTATCGAGGGGCAGGGTATGAACGAGCCGTGGCCGAGCCTCATCGCTAACGTCGATGATGCCCACCGCATCGTGTCCGTTCGGCCCGTTCCGGGCGCCCTCTGGTTCGAAGAAGGTTTTGCCGTCGAGCCCAACGAGAATGAAGGCCCGCGTCTCGGCCACGGCGGCACTGGATAAGGCGAGGAAGAGCAGCGTCGCGACGCGAATTGCCGAGGGGGAGGATCGTCTCATCATCCAGACATAGGGCATTTGTGTCGGGATGGTTGTCGGCGTTCCATCCCTGAAAGCATGACTCGTAGCTCACCAAGGAAGCTGAAGCTGCATCTGACCAGGCTGAAACACTAGGTGCGATCAGAAGAGCGCTACGAGCCCGACGCCGGCGATCATCAGTATGCCGCCAAGGACACGCCAGACAGACACAGGATGACGCTCGAACCCCACCCATCCGAAATGGTCCAGGATACGGATCTCAATTCGATCGCGGCCGACCAGTGTCATCCAGACGAGCCTGTTGACGCTGTGAAAGCGCTTAAGTTGGAGTAACTAAGCGCATCACCGATGAAGGAGCTCCGCTCATGCTCATGCTCGCGCTTCTCCTTGCCTTGCTCGTCGTTCTCGTCGTGATGCTCGTCACTAGACGGCACATCGGACGGCTCGGATCACTTGCGACCTTGATTGCCGGTATCATGCTGGCGCTTTGGCCGATCGATAGTGGGCTTATGCCGGGCTCGAAGGGGCCACTGGAAGGCGACAGGGCAACGATAGCTCGAAATCGATGATTGTAGGGCCCGGCCTTCGACGCTCGACAACAGCCTCCCCGTGGCTATCCTGCGGGATGCGCACAACCCTCGCCGCCCTCGCCTTGGTCGTCACGGCTGGAGGCGCCAGCGGGAAGCAGCAGATGCCGACCGTTCCAGAGTTGCTGACGGCAGAACTGAAGGCCTCGAAGGCGTGTGAGGGGTCAGGAGATGCCGACGTCGCCCAAGAGCAGTGCCGGCTCCGATATCGTCTGAGCGGCCGCCTGGCACAGGCCGGCTACTGCTGGGGCCGCAAAGACCAGGTCGACGAGAAGAAGCAGTGGCACGCCTGCCAGCCCGACTCGATCTACGAGGACGATATCGAGGCGGTGCAGCGCTGAGGCTCAGGCTGGAGATCGATGCACAAGCTCCCTCCAGGCAGCCTCTACCGCCTGCAGACGTTGGCCCAGACCGGGGCACGCTTCTACAAAGTGAACGCCTACATGCGTCGCCTTGAGGTGCTGGGCCTGATTGTCGCCACCGGGCGCACGGACCAGAAAACAGATTGCAGCGAGTACAGGATCACCGAAGGCGGGCGTGCTGAGCTCAAGGAGCGCTACGACCCACCCACGACCGATCCTCCCAAAGCCTGAAGCGCTCCGCCTGCACGGACGGGCCCGACCTCGTGACCGATCTGCGGGGCAAGCGGTTGCCGACCTGGGCGCTGATGCGTGTTTATGCGGAGCGCGTCGCGCTGGACGTGATGCTCGGTCGCGCGTCGTTCGATTGGTCGTCATGGACCATCGAGGTCTACGACGCGTCAGGGCGGCATGTGGTGTCGAAGCCATTCGCGGACGTGCTGGCTATCCAGCAGGCACGGCAGGGCTGACGGGCCGATCGCCGGCAGCGCGGCTGGCCTTTCGTCGCACACGACGGCTTCGCCTGAACTGCGCTCGATGCGAGCAGTTGCCGCGTGACCACGATAGGAGAGGTCACGAATGTCGAACCCAGCCAAGGGCCAGTCCGGCGACGGTCAGCACCATAGCTCGATGAGCGCGAAGGATCAGAAGACGGCCGAGGTCCAGGAGGTCGGGAGCGCCAAGGCGGGCGCTGGGTAAGCGCTCGGTGACGGCTGCCTTGTGCGGATAGGGTCTGGGTCTGGATACAGGGGATGGCGCGGGATGGCGCTGTATCGGCCCTGTGTCTGGACCTATGACGAACACGGCTCACATCGTCGTCGC
>NZ_VRUX01000161.1:0-7911 GCF_008039885.1 Methylobacterium sp. WL103 | reverse complement strand
GGGTGGGGCCACGGCCTATTGCCGGCCCGGCGCGGCCGTCGGCGCGGTGCGCGCGATCATCCGGCCGGAGACCTCGGCGCCGGCATCCGGTGCGAGCTGCCGGAAGGGGAAGACCGAGGCGGCCGAGATCAGCGCGACGGCCAGGAACGCCGGGCCGAAATCCGCGGCCGCGATCGCGCTGCGGCCGTGCCACGCGGCGGCCCCTTCCAGCGCAAGCGCGCCCAGCGTCACGCCGAGGCTCAGCGAGATCTGCTGTGCGACGCTGGCGAGGCTCGTGCCCGCGCTCATCTCGGCCTTCTCGAGGTCGGCGTAGGCGATGGCGTTGACGCAGGTGAACTGGAGCGAGCGCAGGCAGCCGCCGAGGAACAGGATGCCGAGCATCAGCCCATGCGGCGTGCTCGCGGTGTAGAGGCCGTTCACCGCGAGGAAGAACGCGGCGAACACCGCGTTGCAGACCATGACCGGTCGGAAGCCGTAGCGTCGCAGGATGCGGGGGCCGACCGTCTTCACGAACATCGCCCCGGCGGCGGCCGAGAACGTGATCAGCCCCGATTGCAGCGGATCGAGCCCGAACCCGACCTGCAGCATCAGCGGCAGCAGGAACGGAATCGCCCCGGTGCCGATGCGGAACAGGCTGCCGCCGATCACCGCGATGCGGAAAGTCGGGTGGCGCATCAGGTCGAGGCGCAGGATCGGATGGGCCATCCGCCGCGAGTGCCCGAAATACAGCGCGAGCAGCACGGCGCCGCCGCCGAGGCTCGCCCAGGTCATCCAGCCCGGCAGCAGGTGCCGCCCGGTGGAGGCGAGACCGAGCATCAGGGCGGCGAGCCCCGGCCCGAGCATCGCGAAGCCGACGAGGTCGAGGGGCGGCCGCTCGGGCTCGCGGACGTCCTCGAAGTACAGCGTCGCGAGCACGATCCCGACGATTCCGATCGGGATGTTGATGAAGAAGATCCAGCGCCAGTCGAGATAGGTGGTGATCAGGCCGCCGAGCGGCGGACCCATGATCGGGCCGATCAGGGCCGGAACCGTCAGGTAGGCGAGCGCCGAGACCAGCTCGGCCTTCGGCACGCTGCGCAGGATCACGAGGCGGCCGACCGGCACCATCATCGCGCCGCCCAGACCCTGCAGGAACCGGGCGGCGACGAAGCCGGCGAGCCCGTTGGAGACCGCGCAGGCGACCGAGCCTGCCATGAACACCGCGATCGCCGCGCGGAACACGGTGCGCGAGCCGTAGCGGTCGGCCATCCAGCCGCTGATCGGGATGAAGATCGCCAAACTCACCAGATAGGCGGTGAGCGCGAGCTTCAAGGCGATCGGATCCTCGCCGAGGCTCTGCGCGATGGTGGGAAGCGCCGTGGCGATCACCGTGGAGTCGGTGTTCTCCATGAACAAGGCGGTGGCGACGACGAGGGGGACGATCTGGGATGCGCGCATCGGGCCGGAGGAAGGTTCGGGGCGCCCTGCCTCGTGGCGTCGGCGGGGCGTGCGCTGCAGCGCTTGACACGGGATGTGCGCCCGGTCGATCCGTGGCGGATCGGCCACGCTTTGTTTCTGAACATGGCTGAACGCGGCCTCGACCCTTCCGAGACGGGGGGATCGGCCTTAAGCTTTACGGTAACGATGCCGAGCTTCCGCGCGGTGCCCCGACGTTCGTCGGCGGCGCCCGGGACGCCGCGGCGAGACCCGCGAAAGTGCCAGGATGCTTCGTCCATCGACCCTGCCCCGATCGGTGACGCGGCTCGCCGCCGCGTCTGCGGTGATGTGTGCGCTCGGCGCCTGCGGCACCGTCCTCCTCAACGACGTCGGCTCGCTCTCCCGATATGACCGCCTCCGGGCCAGCACCGAGGCCTCGACCACGGCGCGCCTCTACGCCGACGCCGGGGCGCTCGCCCGGACCAAGACCGTCCGGATCATCCCGACGCAGTTTCCCGCCAACGTTGCGGGCGCCGTCGGCATCGGCGAGGCCGAGCGCCGGCTCGTGGCGAACAACGCCGACCGCGCGCTCTGCTACGAGCTGTCGCTGCGCTACGACGTGGTGTCGAGCCGCAACGCCGACTTGACGGTGCGCGCGCAGGTGACCCGCGTCGACCCGACCGACCTGCTCGGCGCGGGCGCCACCATCGGCACCTCCGCCGCCGTCACCGTGGCGGGGCAGGTCGGCATCGGCTTCGCCGAGGGGCTCGGGCGCATCCCGATCCCGCGCGTGCCGATCGGCCTCGGGAGCCTCACCGTCGAGGCCGAGGCGCTCGACCGCCGCCACGAGCAGCGGGCGGCGATGGTGTGGGGCGGGGCAGCGAACTCGTTCACGAGCCAGCCGCGCTACTCGCGGATCAGCGACGCCTACGACCTCGCCGGCGACTTCGGCCAGGATTTCGGCTTCTACCTCGCCACCGGCGAAGACCCGTTCAAGGCGCCGCTCACCCTGCCGACCTGGAACCGCGTCCGCGTGACCACCCTGGGCGAGGCGCCGCTGGACCCGGATTGCGAGGCGTTCGGCCGGGCGCCCGGCGTCGACGGCATCCTCACCGACTACATCGGCCTGCCGCCGGACTATTCCGACAAGGGGCCGCGCACCCGCTGACGGGCAGGGGCGTCCCGGACGCCATGCGGCGGACGCAACCGGCCCACGCGGCGTTTATCCCGCACCGCGCGGGGTTGCCGCCTTTGCGGGCACCGCACCGCATGATACTGGCCCGTGCCAACCCGCTCCATGCCGCGCTCGACCTTCGGTCGCCCCGGCAGCCCTCCAGGACCGTTGGCTCATGGCCCGTATCAGCTCCGCTTCGATCATCGAGGGCCTGACCTTCGACGACGTCCTCCTGCGCCCGGCCGCCTCCTCGGTGATGCCGACCGAGGTCAACGTCGCGACGCAGCTGACGCGCACCATCAGCCTCAACCTGCCGATCGTAGCCTCGGCCATGGACACCGTCACCGAGGCGCCGATGGCCATCGCCATGGCCCAGAACGGCGGCCTCGGCGTGATCCACCGCAACCTCGAGCCGGCCGAGCAGGCCGAGCAGGTGCGGCTGGTGAAGAAGTACGAATCGGGCATGGTGCTGAACCCGATCACCATCCATCCCGACGAGACCCTGGCCGACGCCTTCGAGGTGATGAAGGTCAACCGCATCTCCGGCATTCCGGTGGTCGAGCGCGGCCCCAACGGCTCGCGCGGCAAGCTCGTGGGCATCCTCACCAACCGCGACGTGCGCTTCGCGACGCACCCGGCCCAGCCCGTCTCCGAGCTGATGACCCGCGACCGGCTGATCACCGTGCGCGAGGGCGTGACGCAGGACGAGGCCAAGCACCTCCTCCACCAGTTCCGGATCGAGAAGCTGCTCGTCGTCGACGACCACTTCCGCTGCATCGGCCTGATCACGGTCAAGGACATCGAGAAGCAGGTCACCTACCCGAAGGCGGTGAAGGACGAGCAGGGCCGCCTCCGGGTGGCGGCGGCCACCACCACCGGCGACCAGGGCTTCGAGCGGGCCGAGCGCCTGATCGACGCCGGCTGCGACGTGATCGTCGTCGACACCGCGCACGGCCACTCGATCAAGGTGCTCGACAGCGTGCGCCGGGTGAAGCAGCTCTCGAACGCCGTGCAGGTCATCGCCGGCAACGTCGCGACCCGCGAGGGCACGCAGGCGCTGATCGACGCAGGCGCGGACGCGGTGAAGGTCGGCATCGGGCCGGGATCGATCTGCACCACCCGCATCGTCGCCGGCGTCGGCGTCCCGCAGCTCACCGCGATCATGGAGGCGGTCGAGGCCGCCCACGACGCCGGCATCCCGGTGATCGCCGACGGCGGCATCAAGTATTCCGGCGACCTCGCCAAGGCGATCGCCGCCGGCGCCTCGGTGGCGATGCTCGGCTCGCTGCTGGCCGGCACGGACGAGGCACCCGGCGAGGTGTTCCTGTACCAGGGTCGCTCCTACAAGAGCTACCGCGGCATGGGCTCGGTCGGTGCGATGGCCCGCGGCTCGGCCGACCGCTATTTCCAGGCCGAGGTCAACGACACACACAAGCTCGTGCCCGAGGGCATCGAGGGGCAGGTGCCGTACAAGGGCCCGGTGGCGGCGGTCTTGCACCAGCTCGCCGGCGGCCTGCGCGCCGCGATGGGCTATGTCGGCGCCCCGACCGTGCCGGACTTCCAGGAGCGGGCGCAGTTCATCCGCATCACCAATGCGGGCCTGCGCGAAAGCCACGTCCACGACGTGACGATCACGCGCGAGAGCCCGAATTACCCCTCGCGGACCTAAGGCTTGGCTGAAACCGGCCGTCCCTTGTTCTTCTCGCCGACCCTTGTGCGATCTCACCGGCAGCGAGGCGCGAAGTTGGGATCGTGGGCGACCTAAATCTGACGATTGTCGATCAGATGCTGATCGCGCTATTGCTCGAGCGAGCGGCCGAAGATGGGCGCGTGCCCGAGGAGATCGCCAAGGACGCCCTCTTCCACGGCCTGATGTGGACGCCGGCAGAGCGCCTCGCACACGCCGATCGCATCCGAGCCGCCTCCCGGGACCCCGCCGACGGCGATCGGCTCGAAGACAGCACGCTGATGATCCGGCGGTTGCGTGACGCAACGTGATCCTCGTCGTTGACGCGAGCGTCATCGTGAAATGGTACATCCGGGAGGAAGGGTCGGACGGCGCCTGTCGCCTTCTGTCCGGACCGGACTTGCTCGTCACACCGACCCATGCGGCCGCCGAGATCGGGCATGTCCTCACGCGCCATGTGCGTGCCGGGGCGCTGCCTCGGGACGAGATGGCCGCGGCGCTCGCAGGGCAGTCCCGCACGGTGTCCGCAATCCCGCTCGGCGTGCTCCATGCCGAAGCGATCGCGGTGGCGGTCGATGCAGGGACCTCGTTCTACGACGCACCCTACGTCGCGGCGGCGGCCGGCTGGAACAGGCACGTCGTCACGGCCGACCTGCGTCTCGTCCGCACGATGTCGGGCACACCGTGGGCCGCGCGGGTCGTCGGCCTCACGGATTGGTCGGCTGAACCTCGGGGTCCATGAGGGCTGAACGCGCGGATCGACGGTGTGTGATCCGAGACGGCCGTTGCGCCGCGCGTTCGGCGCACGCATGGGATCGTCAGGTGAACGCTGCTCGGGAGAAGACGTGATGCGGGTGCTGGTGGTCGGGGCCGGGGCGACCGGTGGCTACTACGGGGCGCGGCTCGCCGAGGCCGGGCGCGATGTGACGTTCCTGGTCCGGCCGGCGCGGGCGAAGAAGCTCGCCGCGAACGGGCTCGTCGTGACGAGCAAGCTCGGCGACCTTCACCTCGCCGCGCCGCGGACGGTGACGGCGGACGCGCTGGCCGAGGCCGGCGGCTTCGATCTCGTGCTGCTCTCGTGCAAGGCCTACGACCTCGACAGCGCCCTCGACGACATCGCCCCCGCGGTGGGGGAGGGCACCGCCATCCTGCCGGTCCTCAATGGGCTGGCCCATCTCGACGCGCTCGACGCGCGCTTCGGCGCACACCGCGTCCTCGGCGGTTCCTGCGCCATCGCGGCGACGCTGGGGCCGGACGGCGAGATCCGCCACATGAGCGACTTCTGCACCCTGACCTACGGCGAGCGCGACGGCACCCGCTCCGAGCGCTGCGCCGCGATCGAGGCGATGATGCAGGGCGCGACGTTCCAGCCGCGCCTGTCGGACAGGATCGTGCTGGAGATGTGGGAGAAGTGGGTGTTCCTCGCCACGCTCGCCGGCGCGACCACGCTGATGCGGGGCGCGATCGGCGACGTCGTCGCGGCCGAGGGCGGCCGGGACTTCATCGCCGGCCTGCACGACGAATGCCTCGCCATCGCCGGCGCGAACGGGTTCGCGCCGCGCGAGAAGGTGGCGACCCAGGCCCGCGCCATGCTGACCGCGGATGGATCGCCGCTGACCGCCTCGATGCTCCGCGACATCGAGGGCGGGGGCCGGATCGAGGCCGACCACGTCGTCGGCGACCTGATCGCCCGCGGGCGCGCGACGGAGCGCAAGCTTCCGCACCTCGAGCGCGTGTTCACCGGCTTGAAGACCTACGAACATCGCCGCGCCCGCGAGACGAGCCAGCCGCGTGTCTAGGCGGTAAGGCGGGGAGACGCGCGAGGATACAGTGCGCCTGTGCAGGCCGCAGCGGCTCGACTTGGCAGACGTGGGCGCTGGCCCGCCTCGGTTACGAGGCGGGCGCTGAGGGTCGTGTCGACAGCGACCCTCTGCGGAACGATGAACGCCATGCCCGCGACCTGTCCGTCACACCAATTCCTGTATCGGAAGGAACATCGCACGCCGCGGTGGGTCGGATTTTATGCTACCATAGTCGGAACGGAACGAAGGCGACCGACCATGCCGCCTGCTGAGAAGATCAGCATCACCATGACGCCGGAGCACCTCCGCGCCGTGCGCGAGAGCGTCGCGGCCGGCGAGTACGCGTCCACCAGCGAAGTCCTTCGCGATGCCGTACGTCTCTGGCAGCGACAGCGCCTTGAGGATGCGGAACGGCTGAACGTGATCCGCGCCCGCGTTCGTCGGTCTCTCGACGACCCGCGTCCGGACCTAACCGGCGAGGACGTGCAGGCAAACCTGGACGCGATGTTCGCCGAGGCCGAAAAAGACGCCTCCCGTGCGTAGGCTGCCGGTCAGCTACCGCGCGGAAGCCTTGGACGACCTGCGTGACATCTTCCGCATGATCCTGCTCGCGAGCCGGAGCGTGCCCACCGCCAGAGGCTTCGTGCAGCCAATCAAGGACCGATGCGAACGCATCGGTGATGCTCCCCATGGCGGCCGTCCCCGCGACGACCTGGAAACCGGCCTGCGGACGGTCCCGTTCGAGCATACGGCCGTGATCGCTTACCGTGCCGAGCCTACCAGCGTGCGGATCACCAACGTGTTCTACGGCGGTCGAGACTTCGAGGCACTATATCGCGGCGCGTCGTCGGAAGACGAGGCCTGAGTGCTATGCGTCGGGCGGTCTTCACGCGCGGCGACATCCGCATCGCGTGAAGACGCAGACGACCGATCAGTAGCGCGGGCCGGGCGGCGGGGGCGGGTTGCCGTATTCGAGCTGCGTCTTCGCATCGAGCGGGCGACGCGGCGGCGGCGTGAGGTCGGGCGCGGCCGGCGCGGTGGAGCAGGCGGCGACCGCCAGCATCAGGATGCCGGCGAGGGTGAGGTGGATCACGGGCGACATGGGTTCATCCGGCCTTCGCGACGCAGGGACGCGTCGCAGCCTGCGGGTCTGGACGCCGATCGCGCCGGAAGCTCGGCCGTATCGTGTCCGCCGCGCGGGCTAAGCGTGGCCGTATCGTGGCGTCGCCGATTTCCTTCGACAGGCGGTGGGCGCCGGGTCTATCGCGCTCGCGACACCTGCTGATCCGCAAGAGGAGACCGTCCTGACTCCAGCCGCCCGCTGCGCCGCCGCCATCGAGGTGCTCGCCGACATCGCCGGCCGCCGACGGCCGGCCGCCGACGCCCTCAAGGATTGGGGCCTCAACCACCGCTTCGCCGGCTCGGGCGACCGCGGCGGCATCGCCAGCCTCGTCTACGACGCCCTGCGGCGACGGTCCTCGGCCGCCTGGATCATGGGCGACGACAGCCCGCGCGCGGTGCTGCTCGGATCGCTGCGGCTGCAGCAGGGCCTCGCCGCCCCCTCGATCGCGGCGCTGTTCAACGGCGAGGGCTTCGCGCCGGAAAAGCTCGCCGAGGACGAGGGCCGGCGCCTGTCGGAGGGCAACCTCGCCGACGCGCCGCCCCACGTCGCGGGCGACGTGCCGGAATGGGTGCTGCCGCAGCTCGAGGCGATCCTCGGCGACGAACTCCTGCCCGAGCTGAAGGCGCTCGCCCGGCGCGCGCCCCTCGACATCCGCGTCAACGCCCTGAAGGGCGACCGCGAGGCGGCGATGCCGGGCCTTGCCCACCAC
>NZ_VRUX01000160.1:0-7963 GCF_008039885.1 Methylobacterium sp. WL103 | reverse complement strand
GCCTCCTCCACCGCGGTGTTGCCGCCGCCGACCACCGCCACCGGCTTGCCGCGGAAGAAGAAGCCGTCGCAGGTCGCGCAGGCCGAGACGCCGCCGCCCTGGAACTTGGCCTCGGAGGGCAGGCCGAAGACGCCGAGGTGCAGGGAAGGGCTCAGCAGTCCGAACGATCCGGAATGCCCCTCCGCCACCGCGTCGAGGGAGCGCCCGACCCCGGCATAGATCGGCAGGAAGCGTTGGCTGTAGGCGGTGTCGCCGCCGGCGTAGTGTGCGAGTTCGTGGCCGATGATCGCCGCCACCTCGTCACCGCGCAGAAGTGCAAGGTAGGGCAGCGGCAGGTAGAGTATCCGGCCCGTCAGCCGCGCGCCGCTCGGCTCGACCACAGCCGGGCCGGCGCTGACGAAGAAGCCTCCGGTGAGGCCGACCACGACGGCCTCGGGCTTGAGCGCGCCGAGGCGCTCGGCCAGCCCCTCGATCAGCCGCCAAAGGCCCGGTGCCTCGGCGGGCGAGACCGTTCGGCCGAGGATCGGAAGCGGGTCGGGTTCGAAGGCGGAGAGCGCGCGGCGCAGGCCCAGCACGGTCGCGCCCGCCGCGAGGAGGACCGCCCCGACAGCGACGGCGGCCATCAGCAGCATCTTGATCTCACCGCTGCCAAGCCCGGGCCGCGCGAGCGTGCCGGCCTCGAAAATCACGGCGGCGACGGAACCCACCGTCGTGAAAAGGACCTGCAAGGCGAGCACCGGGGGCAGCAGGCGGCGCACCAGGGAGAAGCCGCCGACCAGCACGTCGCGCGAGTTCCGCCCCATCCGTCCCAGGGCGGCGCCCCCAATCAGGACGAGGACGGACAGGGCCGCGGCAAGCCCGCCGGCCACGATGACGAAGGGCGGCAGAAGCTTGCGCCACTCCATCACCGTGGTGAAGGTCGTGACCTCACTGAGTGCCGCACGGGCCTGCACGAGGGCGAAGGGCCCGCCGTACAGCTGGCCATTGCGGCGGAACTGCATGCTGTAGTCGACGCGTCCGTCCCGTGGCGCCTTCGCTTCCAGAGCCTCGACGATCTGCGTCAGATGCAACCGCTCCTCGTCGAAACCGGCCCAGTCGCCAACGGCGCGCTGCTGCTCCCAGAGACCGAGCAGCATGATGGCGAGCGGCAGCAGGACGGTGGCGGCGATCAGGCGCGTGATGGATCGCAGGCGCGAGGGCGTGCGCGGGTTAGCTGCGTCGGGGATACTCGCCTCCTCGGATGCGTCGGGAGCAAAAACGGGTCGCTCAGAATTTGTTCGCCGGACGCTTGTCCACTGGAATCGGGATGAGGCTGTCGTGCTTGCGGCATGAGATCCTGTCGACCTTGCGGCTCTCACCCTTGATCAGATCCATGGCGCCGGTCTTGCGGTTGACCAGGAAATAGCCGCCCGGGTTCTTGAGCTTGATCACATCGTCGGACTGAAGCGCGACTTCCTGTATTTTCGACTCAAGCTCGCCATTCGGCTTCATTAGTGCCCATTTATTTGATGCTAGATCGATGCTGAAGTAGATTGATTTGCCGCCATTGTTAATGCACGCCAGCGTGAAAGGCTGTGTCGCGTCTTGCGCGTGTGTGGCGTGTGGAGCGATGAACGCCCATAGTACGCCGTACACGAGGAGGGAGGTCGCTTTTCGAGCCATCCGGTTCACTCCTGGCGGTACGTCCTGCCGCATCGCGGTTGGCGGTTTAGATGCATGCGCGGCAGGGGGCAAATTGATCTGGGTTTTGAGTACGCCCATGCGTGTTGGCTAATCGTCCTTACTCTGTCGTCGGCTCAAACGTACGCTTCCTGAACAATTCCACCCTAGCAGATGCCGCTCGCGCGCAGGCCTGCGGCATCTCCCAAGGAAGTGTCGGCGTCGGGCGCTACGCTGCCGATATCCACCTCGACACCGGCGGTCATGGCCCAGACCAAGGCCCTGTTCGGGCAATCAGGAATGATGCAGTGTCCGTTACCAAGAAAATTCTATCGAAAACGGGCTAGTAGGAACCTACCCAACTTGTTGGTAGAGCAAACCGGAAAAACATCGCTTCTATGTTGGAGCGCGACAATGGCAGAACCTCCAATTGGAGGAGCAATGACAAGGTAGTTCGTCTACTACATATGGCGTGAAGGATTGTTTGCTAGTTTGTAACGGTTGCTCCGGCGCCTGCCTCGCCTTGGACGTTTAGAAGGACGAGCTACCACCATGTTGATGCGACGCCTGATCGCGGTCTTTGCGGCCATCGTGCTTTGGTCCCTGTGGGTGCTTTGTATCCTGCTAATCCTCCCAGTGCTCCTGAACGTTCCTGGTGAGGCCACCCTAGGAGAAATCGCTCTTTGGCTCGCAGTCCTTGGTGCAGTCGTCACCTATCCCATACTTTTACCGGTGTTGGCGGCTCTGAAGGCTTGGGCTGGTCGCAAATCCAAGCCTACGTTACTCGCGGCAATCCACACTGTGATCTGGGGAGCTTTCATAGGGGTCGTGGCAATTCTCGCGACCCTTGCGGGCGCCTTCTATGCCCACGAACAAGCGCTTCCGGTGCTGAGCCGAGAGGAGGGGTTCACCAACTCCTACGCGAACGCGATCCTTCGGCAGGATACCGCATGGATGGACCGCATCCTCAAAGAAGGGGCTCCTGTCGATCACCCTATGTCACTCGGTAACACGCCCGCCTCAATGTCGGCCGGCTTCGGAGATTGGTCCTTGGTCCTGTTTCTGCTCGGTCGCGGAGCCGATCCGGACCGGAAGGACGATGAGGGCAGATCGGTGAGAACGCTTGCGGCTAGACCTCCCGCACCTCCTCGAAACCCGACCGAAGCTCTTGCATTGGATGGTGTCCGCGCACTTTTGAGCAACCGGTGAACTCGGCCTTTTTGCAACCCTATTCGAACAAGCCGCCCGATTATCTTCCACCCACGCTGTCTGTAGTGCGGCTCGGCCGATATCGACCTAGCTTCGTCGCTCACGGCATCCGATGCTGCACCCGAAAGGGATCGTTGGTCGATCCGGATGTCATTTACGATGCAGTGTGCGGATCGACGTACTGCTTCAGCACGGCGAGGTCAGCGAAGGGAGCAGGCCACAGCACGATCCGGTAGTGATCGTCCCCGTCGAGGCGGTCTTCGCTCAAGGTATCCAGCCCGCCATGATAGGTCCGGACCCGGTACGTGCCCGTCGAGACGGCCAGGACGTCGACCGATCCTCCGGTGCATTCGTGGATTTCAAGCCTGCCTGACGGTAGGTCGAGGCTGGCCTCGGCCACGTGATCCCATACGTCGAGGTCGATGTCCGGCGGTTCGTCCGTGATCTCGAACTCGACCGGCACGTCCATGTTTCGTTCGGGCTGAACGACGACCACGAACGGCCCCGTCTTGATGCGGCGGACCGTATCCTCCTCGGTGTACTCCGTCGGCGCATCCGGACTTGCCCCGTGATCCCACAGGTAGAACTGATGGTAGTCAGCGAAGATACTGTAGCGCTTGATCATGCTGCTCACATCCGATCCGATCAGAAGAAAGCCGACGCGGATTGTTGGCCTGAAGCGACCGGTACCAGCCTACCCCTGAATCTTGCCGTCCATAATGACTCGGTCCTAGCTGGTATGTCTGCTTTGATGTAACTGCTTGCCGGAAGCAGACATGCAGAAACCCACCCGACCTGGTCGTAGAGCGGACGGACAGGCCCCGACCCAACCACGCCATAGCGCGCAAATTCCGTCTTTGCCGAAAGCGGACGTCGGTCCGCACAGCTAAGATGGGTACGCGTCACCTCGTCCAGCTTCCCCAGCCAGCCTGGGCCGCGCGGAAGCGACCGAAGCGTTAGTCATGTTCGTCCGCGAAGGGTCGTTCCCGGTGTGTAAGGTGTCTGGTCGGAAGACGACCCTCATGCACCCCGGCCAGCGCATCCAAGCACTGTAACGTCGGGGTGCCGGCCTTGCCGGAGATGGGCTTTCAAGGTTTTTTGCTCATCTCACGGGTGAGACAGTGCAGCCTTAGGCTGCCTTCAGGTTACCAGCGGACAGCTTGCCGCTGCGCTTGTCGGTCTCTTCCTCGTAGGAGACCTTCTGGCCCTCGGCCAGGTTGCCCATGCCGGCGCGCTCGACGGTCGAGATGTGGACGAACACATCCTTGCCGCCGTCATCCGGCTGGATGAAGCCGTAGCCCTTGGTATCGTTGAACCACTTTACGGTGCCGATGCTCATAGGAAGTTCCTAGACGTCTCAGGCGAGCCAACGCAGTGCGCCCGCACGCCAAGTAGATGGTTTCGATGCGATGTACCACGTAGCGAAGGCCGACTCGGCGGCGAACGAGCTATCGTCCGCGATGGCATCAACCCTTTGATTTTAGGCAAAGGGGTTGCCCATCAGCGCTTCATGCTCTCACACGCATACGATGATCCGGTCCGACCTCGTCCTGCGCCTCGCTGCCCAGAACCCACATCTCTACGAGCGAAACTGCCAAGCGGTGGTCGATGCCATTCTTGGCCGCCTCGCGGATGCGCTTGCGGCAGGCGATCGGGTGGAGATCCGTGAGGTCGGCTCGTTCTCGGTGACACGTCGAGATGCGCGTCACGGGCGCAACCCGAAAACAGGAGCAGCAGTAGCTGTGCCCGCCAAGACCGCGCTTGTCTTCAAGGCTGGCAAGGAGATGCGAGATCGGGTGAACCTGAAGACGCTTTGAATTCGTACGTCGTCGATGCTGCTCCCTATGGTGGTAGCAATGCCAGAAGCCCCAAAAGCTGAAATCGAAGAGGCGAAGCGCTTGGGCCATGAAGCTGGGCTCGTCAGCTCCAAAGTTGCGGGGGGATTGTCCCTACGGTTTGGATCCTCCGAAATCTTGCCATGCGTGGATGGACGGCTTCGCTGAGGGCCGAATCGAGGCCAAGGAAATAACGATCATGCCTTTCGCCTGGGCTGAAGGTCGCGCTAGCAAGGGCGCAATGTCAATCAATCGGCTTGTGCCCTTACGACGGACACCCTGGGCACCCATCTGAGATCGTGAATGGCTCTGCGTCCACGCAAGCCATCGCTGGGCCCGACATCCGTCGACAGGAAGGCAGCGCCTTCTGACCGCGCCCTTACGGGAACACCACCATGTCCCACCTCTTCAAGATCGGACAGCGCGTCCGTCAGGCGCCATCGAGCGAGGCAGCCGACCGCGACGCTCGGGGGGAGGTCTACGAGGTGATCCGCTTGATGCCGGAGGATCGCGCAGGCGCTCTTGGATACCGGGTCAAGTCCGCTGCCGGTGAACGCGCCGTGACTCAGGACGAGATCGTACGGGCTTGATCGGAATCGAAGGCCGGGCGGGGGACAAAATGCACCATCAGGCATTCCGTTCTCTTGCACGCATCATCGAACAGTAGGCGTCTTTAAGCGCGAAGGGGATCATCATGGCCCAGGACAACAAGCGCGGGAACCGCGAGACAAAGAAGCCGAAGAAGGCTGTTACTAAGACCAACGCGGCCGCCCCATCCACGAAGGACGTCGTTGGCAATGCGGTCAAAGCCGCCAACTCCAAGAAGTAGGTGCGGGAACACCTTATGGGGTCATTCCGGACATAGGGTCAGGCCTGTCGGGAACCGCCGGCGGCTCTGGTGAGTGAACGCTGGGATCCTCATGCCGGGCTATGATCCGACCTGAGCACGTCGAATGGCCCGCAGACCCTTGCCTCCACAGCACGGACTATGAGGCAGGGGTCGACGCCATCACCCGAGCTCTGAACGTTGTACGCGCCGACGCCCAATTTGCCGGCATGATTATCTTCACACCAAACCCACATACGATACGTATTACCCCGTCCAAATTTGAGAAAGGGCACTTCGATTGGACCATCATGAAAGCTAATTCGGTCGTCCGCCAATCGACCCATTCTTTCGGATCACAGGGCGCGTCTGAGGCAAGTGCAGACACGGCATTCCGGGAGATCACACCCGTCTGGCAGTCCGCTCGAGCAATTTAGGAGGAGCGAGGAGTGCTGACCGAGTACGTTCGGTTCAGGGATCAGTTGGAGTACCGTGATCCGCGGACAGCGCTTGGGCACCTTCGACAGGCGAATGCTTTCCAAAGACATTCGAGGAGCAGCTTTTTGTCAACCGCGAATTAGATCTCGCGCAGAACTCTCGGGCTCGATTTGGTTGCCGATCTGTATGATACTGCTAAGGTTGCCAATCGCTGGCCGGAAACCACCAGGCGTCAGCGACTGAGAGTGCGATTTGCTCCCGCCTTATGGTTGAGAAGCAAACATGCCCAGCACGCTAGAAACACCCGTCAATTCATCCGCGTATCGCGCATTGATCCTGCTGCCCGATGGCAGAGTGTTGGATACCAACTCGCTGATGGCCACCAACGACGACGAAGCCATCAGACTTGCGGAAGCCATGGTGGATGGTCACGCCGTAGAACTATGGGACGGCCTACGGTACATCGAGTATTTTGCAGCCAAGTCTCCACGTCCCGACGATCGGCCGCAGGAACCATTAACCATTGTGGACGTATGATTTGATACACAGCACGGAGGGCAGTCCTGCCATCCGCGTTTAGGTGCGCAGCGCCCCGGTGCTATTATGTCTCGTTATACATTCGACGTTCACGACGACGGACCCGCGCATTGGGCGGACGATAGCCGTGAATGCGAAGGTCGCGGCGATATCGAACTGTTTGCCCGCCGATTGCTGAATGAGGCTCATACCCGTCAAGCTGATCGAGACAGTTTCAGTGAGAGAACCACTGTCATGGTTCTGCGTGAATGTGGAGGCGTCGTTTTGAACGCACACGCAAAGCGGGGTGGTCACGTCAACATAGCCTGGGCCTCAAGATAGCGCAGCAGAGTTCGGTGTAATGGTAGCGACTGCCTAAGCTCGACTTTGGCCATTCAGGCCGCCTGGCACAGGGCGTAGGCCCAGGCTGGTGGAAGACGGAACCGACGTTTCCTACGGTCGCGCCTGCGGCCTGACATCGAAGAAGCTTCCTCGCGCCAGATGGTTCGACGGACGGCTGCGAGAGCATCGGAGAAGGTCGGCTGCGGTTCGGGGTACCACGCAGTCGCCGCGACCTGCCGCCTCTCACGTGCTGTCAGCCGGGTCGCGAGCAGGGTGACGATGGAGAACAGGGCGAGCAGGCAGGGGGGCGTACGAGCGATAGCCTTGTCGGACCATTGCCGCTGTGTCTCGACGCCGAGATGGGCACGCGCTTCCTGGAAGGAGACTTCGACCTGCCAGCGCCGGACGATCCTTCGACTAGCTCAGGATGAGGCACGTCACGATCTGGGTCGGGTCTCGTGCGGGGTCGGTGCAGAGCAGCGATTGGGGCTCGAAGCGGCTCTCGGGATCGCGGATCAGAACCCAGCGGATCGGCACTGCTGGTAGACCGGAATGATGCCAGACGGCGGTGGCCGCGGCGATCTCGATCTTGCGCTCGCCCATGCCGTACCAGCCCGGCACGCTCACCTGCTGCCAGAGGGTACCCGGCTCGGTCATGATTTTGGACAAGGTGGGCCGCCGCGCACCCTTCTTGCGTGGGCGTCCGATCGTACCTGGAGGCCTCGGGGGCGCTGGATCGTACAGCGCCGCATCCAGGCGCAGGCGGGTCAGGCTGAGTGGTATTCTGGAGGTAGCTAGTCTGCAGCCGCTGCTTATGACCGTGATGAGGCCGTGGGTGAGCGCGGTCGAAACAGCCTCGCTTGGCATGCATGAAATGAAGGTCCTGGCGTCGGGCCGAGCCAGAAGGGCACAAGCGAGGACGCGATCGTCCGCCGCGAAACCCAGGTCTGAAAGGCCACCTCCGTCGGCGAAGTGAGCCGTAGTCTGGTAGCGTGCCGGGGGACCTAGATACCTGATCGGCCCCCACGAGGTGGTCCAAGGGTAAAGTTAGTGCACGGTGGGCCGCTCCGCCACGGATAGCTTGGCCGGCGGAGCTGGTCTGGCAAGCGCAGCCGGCCAAGCGGAGAAGGCTGGCATG
>NZ_VRUX01000015.1:0-25694 GCF_008039885.1 Methylobacterium sp. WL103 | reverse complement strand
GCCTCCGCCCGCGCCGCCTGACGCGGGCGGCGCTGGTCAAACGGGGCGACGGCCCCGATATGCAGGGCTCACGCTGAGCAAGGCCGATCGACGATCTCGGTCTGATCGAACCGGACGGGCGCTACATGATGGTCGAACCGATGAACTGGATCTCGGAGGTCGTGCGCCCCAAGATCAAGACCCTGTTCAAGCGCGAGACGCCCGAGAACCTCTGGGTGAAATGCCCGGATACCGGGCAGATGGTGTTCCACAAGGAGGTGGAGGGGAACCACTGGGTCATCCCCGGCTCCGAGCACCACCTGAAGATGAGCGCCAGCGCGCGCCTGAAGATGATGTTCGACGAGGGCACCTGGATCGACGTGCCGCTGCCCGAGGTCGCCGTCGACCCGCTCAAGTTCCGCGACGAGAAGCGCTACGCCGACCGCCTCAAGGAGGCGCGCACCAAGACCGGCATGCAGGACGCGTTCAAGGTCGGGTTCGGCCGGGTCGGCGGGCAGCCGATGACGCTGGCCTGCCAGGATTTCGCGTTCATGGGCGGGTCGCTCGGGATGGCGGCCGGCGAGGCCTTCATCCGCGGCGCCGAGACGGCCCTTGAGAAGCGCACGCCCTACGTGATGTTCGCGGCCTCCGGCGGCGCGCGGATGCAGGAGGGCATCCTCTCGCTGATGCAGATGCCGCGGACCACCGTGGCGATCCGGCGCCTGCGCGCGGCCCGCCTCCCCTACGTCGTCGTGCTCACCAACCCGACGACCGGCGGCGTCACCGCCTCCTACGCGATGCTCGGCGACGTGCACCTGGCCGAGCCCGGCGCGCTGATCTGCTTCGCCGGCCCGCGGGTGATCGAGCAGACGATCCGGGAGAAGCTGCCGGACGGCTTCCAGCGCGCCGAGTACCTGCTGGAGCACGGCATGCTCGACCAGGTCGTCCACCGCCACGCGCTGAAGGACACCATCGTGCGGATCTGCGGCCTCCTGATGAACGTCGGGCCGGCCTCGGTGCCGGCGTCCGCGCCGTCCGCGCCGATCCTCGAACCCGCCTGACGCGGCGCGCGCCCATGGATTCCTCCGACGCGCTGATGGCGCGCTTCCTGGCCCTGCATCCGCGCACGATCGACCTGTCGCTCGGCCGCATCCAGAGCCTGCTCGCCCGCCTGAACCACCCCGAGCGCCGGTTGCCGCCGGTGATCCACGTGGCCGGCACCAACGGCAAGGGCTCGACCATCGCCTTCATGCGGGCGATCCTCGAAGCCGGGGGCTTGGCCGCGCACGTCTACACCTCGCCCCACCTCGTTCGCTTCCACGAGCGGATCCGGTTGGGCGGCATCGGCGGCGGCCACTACGTGCCCGAGGACCGGCTCGCCGAGGCCTTCGCCCGCTGCGAGGCGGCCAACGCCGGCGACCCGATCACGGTGTTCGAGATCACCACCGCGGCCGCGCTCCTGCTGTTCTCCGAGGCGCCGGCCGACGTGCTGCTGCTCGAGGTGGGGCTGGGCGGCCGCGTCGACGCGACCAACGTGATCGACACGGTCGCCGCCGCCGTCGTCACGCCGATCGGCCGGGACCACGCCGAGTATCTCGGCGACACCGTCGAGCTGGTCGCCAACGAGAAGGCCGGCATCTTCAAGCGCGGCTGCCCGGCGGTGATCGCCGCGCAGGATTACGCCGAGGCCGACGCGGTCCTGTGCCGCCGCGCGGAAGCCGTGGGCGCGACGCCGGTCTGGGTCGGCAACCAGGACTTCTCGGTCCACGAGGAGAGCGGCCGCCTCGTCTACCAGGACGAGACCGACCTGTTCGACCTGCCGCGCCCGAAGCTCGTCGGCCGGCACCAGTTCACCAACGCCGCCACCGCCATCGCGGGCCTGCGGGCGGCGGGCTTCGGCGACATCGGCGTCGCCGCGGTGGAGGCGGGCCTGCGCAACGTCGACTGGCCCGGCCGGATGCAGCGTCTCGCCCGCGGCCGACTCGCGGCCCTGGTCCCGGCCGGCTCCGAGCTCTGGCTCGATGGCGGCCACAACATCGACGGCGGCCGCATCCTCGCCACCGCGCTCGCCGACCTCGGCGAGCGCAGCGACGTGCCGCTGGTGCTTGTGGTCGGCCTGCTCGGCACCAAGGACGCCGAGGGGTTCCTGCGCCACTTCGTCGGGCTGGCGCGCGCGCTGATCGCGGTGCCGATCGCCGGGCAGATGGCGGCGCGGCCGGCCGAGGAGGTCGCCGAGATCGCCCAGCAGGTCGGCCTGAGCGCGCGCGTCTCGCCGAGCATCGAGGCCGCCCTTACGGCGGTCGCCGACATCGCCTTCGAGCGGCCGCCGCGCATCCTGATCTGCGGCTCGCTCTACCTCGCCGGCGCCGTCCTGACCGCCAACGGCACGCCGCCGACCTGACGCCCGACGGGCCCGGCGGCGTGCGGGCTAGAGCCTGCCGCACGCGAGGTCCGGTCGGCCCGCCATTGCAGAGCTGCCGCATCTGTGGCGCCGATGTTACATCTTGGCTGTGGGAAATCCCGTATTCTCAGCATCGATCGGGCAACATGCTGGGGATCAAGAGAACATGAACAAGCTTCTGACGTCATTGGCCGCCTTCACGGCCCTCACCGCCGCCGCCTCGGCCGCCGACCTGCCGCGTCGCGCTCCGCCGCCGGTCTTCACGCCCGTCCCGGTGTTCACCTGGACCGGCTTCTACTTCGGTGTGAACGCCGGCTACGGCTTCAACGCCGGCAACACCACCGCCCCGACCGTCGTCGGCGTCTCGCCGGGTAACGCGATCTTCGCCGGCCCCGCCGTCGGCGGCGTGCCCGCTGGCAACCGCGCTGGCGTCCTCGCCTTCGGCAACAACAGCGGCAACGACGGCTTCACCGGCGGTGGCCAGGTTGGCTACAACTACCAGTTCACCCCGGGTTCGGGTGTCGTGATCGGCATCGAGGCCGACGCCCAGTACGTCGACTTCGGGCAGAACCGGAACCGCTTCTCGTCCGCCACGGTCGCCGGCGGCGGCATCCTGCCGGGCACCCTCGTGTTCAACCCGTCGGGCCTTTCCAGCCTCGACTACTTCGGCACCGTGCGCGGTCGCCTCGGCTACGCCTTCGACAAGGCCCTGTTCTACGCCACCGGCGGTTTCGCCTACGGCTCGGGCGGCGGTCGTGACTTCGGCCTGCCGAACCGTTCGACCGACTCGTTCCAGACCGGTTACGCGGTCGGCGGCGGCGTCGAGTACGCGCTCCCCACCGACTCGTTCCTGAACTTCTTCCGTTCGTCGGCCGTGACCCTCAAGGTCGAAGGCCTGTACGTGAACCTGAACCAGGGCAACCGCAACAACGGCATCTTCGCCGTCAACTCGGCCGGTACGCCGGTCGGCGTCGGCAGCCCGGGCGTCACGCTCGTGTCGGGCGGCAACGTCCGTCGCGACACCGAGTTCGCCGTCGTCCGCGCCGGCCTGAACTACAAGTTCGGCTCCTACTAGGATCCGATCTCCGACCCACGGGCCGTCCAGAGCCCGGGGTCGACTCGAACCATTCGAATTGGGTTTCGAAACGGAGAAAGCCCGGCCTCACGGCCGGGCTTTCTTTTTGCGCGTGAAGCGATGCGCACGAAAAAGCCCGCTTCCTCGAGGAGGCGGGCCTGTTCGGCCGCTGCGGGCGTCAGGCGCTCGCGGTTTGCGCGCTGATCCAGCGGGACAGGTCGCCCTTCGGCGCCGCGCCGACCTTCTGGTCGACCCGCTCGCCGTTCTTGAACAGCAGCAGCGTCGGGATCGAGCGGATCCCGTACTGTGAGGCGATGCCGGGATTCTCATCCACGTTCACCTTCGCGATCTTCACGCGGCCCTGCATGTCGGAGGCGATCTCCTCGAGCGCCGGACCGATCTGCCGGCAGGGACCGCACCACTCCGCCCAGAAATCCACGACCACGGGCTCGACGGACTTGAGGACGTCCTGCTCGAAGCTCGCGTCGGTCACTTTCACCGTCGCCATCGGAAAATACCCTTCTCGAAAGGCCGCCCGGGCGCCTGCAACAGGCCGCCCGCCGACCGGTGCCATGAGACTTGGCGACCGGGCGTCCTGCGGTCAAGGCGGCGGACGGGGCCGCATGCCGGCTGCCCACCCGGTTCATGACGAATCGCACACGAAGCGCCGTGCGACGGGGGCCGGGTCCCCGCGCGCTCGCTTTGGTGGAGGCCCCGCCCCATGTGAGTCGGAACGCCCGGGCGACCGTCCGTGTCCGCCGCCCGGGCGTTTGGACCCGATCCAGGAGGATTCTCGACGGTGACAGGATTTTTGCAGGTGCCGCGCTTCCGTTCCCTCACGCTCGCCACCGTGGCGGCGGTCGCGCTCGCACCGGTCGCATTCGGCGAGGAGAGCGCCGCCCCGCGGCCGTCGCGCATCGAGGGCGATGCTTTCAGCGTGCCCGCGGCCAAGACCGCCGGCGACGCGCCTGCCGAGACTGCGGCGCCGAACTCCGCCTACAAGCCGCTGCTGCCGAACCAGACCCGTTCCCCGAAACCCGCCGAGGCCGTGAAGGTGGATGTCGCCACGGTGGCCAAGGGCCTCGCGAGCCCGTGGGCGATGGAGTTCCTGCCGGACGGCCGGATGATCGTCACCGAGAAGGCGGGCAAGATCCGCATCGTCGCGAAGGACGGTACCGTCGGCCCGGCCATCTCCGGCGTGCCGAAGGTAGACGCCCGCGGCCAGGGCGGCCTGCTCGATATCGTGCTCGGGCCGACCTTCGCCACCGACGGGCAGGTGTTCTTCAGCTTCAGCGAGCCCCGCGACAAGGGCAACGGCACGACCGTGGCGAAGGCCAAGCTCCTCCAGGACGGCAAGGGCGGGGGCAGGCTCGACGACGTGAAGGTCGTGTTCCGGCAGATGCCGACCTACGACGGCGACAAGCACTTCGGCTCGCGCCTCGTCTTCGCGCCCGACGGCATGCTGTTCGTCACGGTGGGCGAGCGCTCCGACAAGGCGACGCGCGGGCAGGCGCAGGACCTGTCGAGCGGCCTCGGCAAGGTCTTCCGCATCGACGCCGAGGGCCAAGCCCCCAAGGACAACCCGTTCTACGGCAGCGACAAGGCCAAGCCCGAGATCTGGTCCTACGGCCACCGCAACGTCCAGGCCGCGGCCCTCGACGGGCAGGGCCGGCTCTGGACCGTGGAGCACGGCCCCCGCGGCGGCGACGAGCTGAACCGGCCGCGCCCCGGCCTCAACTACGGCTGGCCGGTGGCGACCTACGGCATCGAGTATTCCGGCGAGCCGCTCGGCGAGGGCGTGAACCAGGCCGCCGGCACGGTGCAGCCAGTCTACTACTGGGACCCGGTGATCGGCCCCTCCGGCATGGCGCTCTACACCGGCACGCTCTTCCCCGCCTGGAAGGACGACTTCCTCGTCGGCGGCCTCGTCAGCGAGGGGATCGTGGTGCTGAAGCGCGACGGCGACAAGGTCGTCACCGAGGAGCGCGTGCCCCTCGACGCCCGCATCCGCGACGTCCGCGTCGGACCGGACGGCGCGGTCTACGCCGTCACCGACGGCGCGGACGGCCGCATCCTGAAGCTGACCCCCAGGGCCGACGCCGGCTGATCGGGGCATCGCTTGCCGAACGCATGCGACGCGTTCGGGCGCCCGTTGGTGTTCCTTCCACGTGCTGCCAGAGACTGTATTCACACAGCTCGCCGCGCATCCCGAGGGAGGCGCGGGTTCCCCTCTCCCCGCGGGCGGGGAGAGGCCCGGCTGCACCCCGTCGTGCAGCCGGGGAGCGGCGGCGAAGCCGAAGCGACGGTGAGGGGGAGTATGCGGAAGAGCCTCCTCCGGCGTCGCCCCCTCACCGTCGGCCGCCACCTCGCTTTGCCGACGACGAGTTCGGCAATGCCCTCTCCCCGCAGGCGGGGCGAGGGGATGCGCGCAGAGCGGATCGACAGCAGCGGCGATGTGTGAATTCGGTAGGTTTGCCGGGAAGGGACAGCACCACAACTTCGCAGCAGCCGACGAACGTGCGTCGCTACCGCCGCCGCTCCCCATTCACGTAGATCGCCGCGCCGAGCATCATCGCGGCGAGGGTGAACCAGGTCAGCGCGTAGACGAGGTGGTTGTTGTGGAAGGCCACCACCGTCAGGCCGCCGACCGGGAGGCCGCCCTCCGGCCCGGCATCCGCATCGATGAAGTACGGCGCCACGTCGCACAGCCCGCGGGCCGATGCGATGACCGCGACGTCGCGCGAGTACCAGCGATTCTCGGGCGGCGCGTTGCTGCGGAGGAACGCGCCGCCGGGTTCGGTCAGCCGCAGCAACCCGGTGACCACGACCTCGCCCTCGGGCCGGCGCCAGCCCGCCGGGTCGCGGCGGTCGGACGGGACGAAGCCGCGGTTCACTAGGACCGTGAAGCCCTCGGAGACCAGCGGGGTCAGAACCCAGAACCCGCCGCCGAGCGCCGTCACGGCCTGGACCAGCGTCGTGGATTCGTGGCGGAAGCGGCCCGACACCCGCACGTGCCGGTAGGCGTCCGACGCCTCGGTGACCGAGGGCCACGCAGCGGGCCCAGGAGCAGGCGTCGGCGCAGCGCTCACCCGCGCTTCGACGCGGGCGATGAGGTCGAGCTTCCAGGTCCGGCGCTCGACCTGCCAGATCCCGAGGGCGACGAGCCCCGCGACCGCCAGCGCGCTCGCGAGGTTAAACGCCGCCCGGCCGAGGCGGATCGTCCTCAGGGCTTGTGGTGCATCAGGTCGTGTGGGGAGGCCGGCATCATGTTGTTGTTCAGGTGATACATCACCCAGATCGAGCCGGTCAGCGTGATCACGACGAGGGTCAGCGTGAAGATCAGGGCGAGGATGGTCCATCCCCCTTCCGACTTCGTGTTCATATGCAGGAAGTAGATCATGTGGACCACGATCTGGACCACCGCGAAGGCCATGATGATCAAGGTGGTGTGCACGGCGTTGCCGAGCACGTCGCTCATCACCAGCCAGAACGGGATCGCGGTGAGGATCACCGAGAGCACGAAACCGGTCATGTAGCTGCGGAACGACCCGTGCGCGCCGGTCCCGGGACCATGCGCGTCGTGGCCGTGGCCGTGCGGCTCGGCGTGGGTGCCCGCCCCCGTCGCTAGACTCACTGCAGCACTCCCATCAGGTACACGAAGGTGAACACGCCGATCCAGACCACGTCGAGGAAGTGCCAGAACATCGACAGGCACATCAGCCGGCGCTTGTTCTCGACGATCAGCCCCTTCTGGGCGGTCTGCACCATCAGCACGATCAGCCAGACGATACCGAGCGACACGTGCAGGCCGTGGGTGCCGACGAGGGCGAAGAACGAGGACAGGAAGGCCGAGCGCTGCGGCGTCGCGCCCTCGTGGATCAGGTGGGCGAACTCGTAGAGCTCGATGCCGATGAAGCAAGCGCCGAACAGGCCGGTGATGGCCAGCCAGAGCTGCATCGTCTTGAGGTTGTCCTTCTCCATCTCCAGCATTGCGAAGCCGTAGGTGATGGAGGACAGGAGCAGCATCGAGGTGTTGAGCGCCACCAGCGGCAGCTCGAACAGGTCTCGCGGCGAAGGCCCGGCCGCGTAGTTGCGGCCGAGCACCCCGTAGGTGGCGAACAGCACCGCGAAGATGAGGCAATCGCTCATCAGGTACATCCAGAAGCCGAGCATGGTGCTCGACTCGTGGGCGTGGTCCTCCTCGAGGTAGAAGGCCGGTGCCTCGGCGCCCGGCGGGGCGGTGTCGGTGTGCATCATCGGCTCAGGCCCGCCCCGCCATCACGCTCGTACGCTGTCCTTCGGCCCGCACCACGTCGGCGGCGGGGATGTAGAAGTCGCGGTTGTAGTTGAAGGTGTGGATCACAGTGACCAGGAACATCGTCGCGAAGGTCGCCGCGGCGAGCCACCAGATGTACCAGATCATCGCGAACGAGAAGCCGATCGAGACCACGCCGAGGATCACGCCGGTGGCGGTGTTCTTCGGCATGTGGATCGCCCGGTAGCCCTCCACCGGCCGTGCGTAGCCGCGCTTCTTCATGTCGGACCACGCGTCGAGGTCGTGGATCACCGGGGTGAAGGCGAAGTTGTAGTCCGGCGGCGGCGAGGCGGTGGACCATTCGAGGGTCCGGCCGTTCCACGGGTCGCCGGTGAGGTCGCGCAGCGCCTCGCGGTTTCGGATCGAGACCACGAACTGCACGATCATCGACAGGATGCCGAGCAGTATCAGCACCGCGCCGAAGGCGGCGACGACGAACCAGATCTGAAGAGACGGGTCGTCGAAGTGGTTGGCGCGGCGCGTCACACCCATCAGGCCGAGCACGTAGAGCGGCATGAAGGCGAAGTAGAAGCCCACCGTCCAGAACCAGAACGACATCTTCCCCCAGAACGGGTCGAGCTTGAACCCGAAGGCCTTCGGGAACCAGTAGGTCACGCCGGCGAACATCCCGAACAGCACGCCGCCGATGATCACGTTGTGGAAGTGCGCGATCAGGAACAGCGAGTTGTGCAGCACGAAGTCGGCCGGGGGCACGGCGAGCAGCACGCCGGTCATGCCGCCGATGGTGAAGGTGACCATGAAGCTCACGGTCCACATCATCGGCAGCTCGAACCGGATGCGGCCGCGATACATCGTGAACAGCCAGTTGAAGATCTTCGCACCCGTCGGGATCGAGATGATCATCGTCGTGATGCCGAAGAACGAGTTCACGTCGGCGCCCGAGCCCATCGTGAAGAAGTGGTGCAGCCAGACCAGGTACGACAGGATGGTGATGACCACCGTGGCGTAGACCATCGAGGCGTAGCCGAACAGACGCTTGCCGGAGAAGGTCGAGGTGACCTCCGAGAAGATGCCGAAGGCCGGCAGGATGAGGATGTAGACCTCCGGGTGGCCCCAGATCCAGATGAGGTTGAAGTACATCATCGGGTTGCCGCCGAGGTCGTTCGTGAAGAAGTGCGTGCCGACGTAGCGGTCCATCGACAGCAGGGCGAGCACGGCGGTGAGGATCGGGAAGGCCGCCGTGATCAGCACGTTGGTGCAGAGCGAGGTCCAGACGAAGATCGGAAGCTTCATCATGGTCATGCCCGGCGCGCGCATCTTCACGATGGTCGCGATCAGGTTGATGCCCGACAGCAGCGTGCCGATGCCGGCGATCTGCAGCGCCCAGATGTAGTAGTCGACGCCGACGCCCGGGCTCATGTCCGCGCCCGAGAGCGGCGGGTAGGCGAGCCACCCGGTGCGGGCGAACTCGCCGACGAACAGCGAGGCCATGACCGTCATGGCGCCCGAGACCGTCATCCAGAACGAGAAGTTGTTGAGGAACGGGAAGGCCACGTCGCGGGCGCCGATCTGCAGCGGCACGACGTAGTTCATCAGGCCGGTGACGAACGGCATCGCCACGAAGAAGATCATGATCACGCCGTGCGCCGTGAAGATCTGGTCGTAGTGGTGCGGCGGCAGGTAGCCCTCGTTGGCGCCGAACGCCACGGCCTGCTGGGCGCGCATCATGAGCGCGTCGGCGAAGCCGCGGAGCAGCATCACGAAGGCCAGCACGATGTACATCACGCCGATCTTCTTGTGGTCGACCGAGGTCAGCCAGTCCCGCCACAGCGGGCCCCAGAAGCGGTAGTAGGTGATCGCGCCGAGGACGACGAGGCCGCCGAGCGCCACCATGGCGAAGGTCACCTGCAGAATCGGCTCGTGGTAGGGGATGTCTTCCAGGGAGAGCCGTCCGAAGACGAGCTTCTGGAGATCCGGATTGGAGAACATGGGTTCGATCCGTTAAGGGTGGTGCGGCGGCGAGGCGCCGGTCCTACTTGTTGTTGAGCTGCGACGGGGCGATCGAGTCCCGCTCCGGCGCCGGCATCTGGTTCTCGGGTTTCGTTCCGTTTTCGTGGCCGTGCGGGTTGTTGCCGTCCGGCTTCATGCCCTGCGGCTGCTCCTGGCCGTGCGGGGTGCGGCCGGAGGCCGGGGCGGTGGAGCCCGGCGCCTCGTCGCCCTGCTCGATGTGGCGGTTGTCGTAGCGCAGGCGCTCGCGGTTCTCGGTGGAATCCTTGCCGGCGCCGCCCTTGGCGTCGATCGTCATCATCTCGCTCATGCACATCTTGCCCGGCACGGCGCACATGTTGAGGATCGTGTCGAACAGCCCGTCGGCGACGGACTTGTAGTACTTGACCGGCTCGGCCTCGCTCGGCTTCTCGAGCTTGAGGTAGTCCTCGCGGCTGAGCTCGCTTCCTTGCGCCTTCGCCTTGGCGATCCAGGCGTCGAAGCCGGCATCGTCGAGGCCGTGGAACTTGAACGTCATCCGCGAGAAGCCGGTGCCGCTGTAGTGCGAGGACAAGCCGGCATACTCACCCGGCTTGTTGATCACCGCGTGGAGCTGCGTCTGCATGCCAGGCATCGCGTAGATCATGCCGGCCAGCGCCGGGACGTAGAAGGCGTTCATCACCGAGGAGGCGGTGATCTTGAAGTCGATCGGCCGGTCGACGGGGGCGGCGAGCTCGTTGACGGTGGCGATCCCGTATTCGGGATAGAAGAACAGCCACTTCCAATCGAGCGCGACGACCTCGACGGTGAGCGGCTTCACGCCGGCCGCCACGGGACGGGTGGCGTCGATGCGCCGGAGCGCCCGGAACGGGTCGAGGGTATGGGTGCTGATCCAGGTGAGCGCGCCGAGCGCGATGATGATGAGAAGCGGCGCGGTCCAGATCACCACCTCGAGCTGGGTCGAGTGGTGCCAGTCCGGATCGTAGGGGGCGGACTCGTTGGTCGCCCGGTAGCGCCAGGCGAAGAGCAGGGTCAGCGCGATCACCGGAAGCACGATCAGCAGCATCAGCCCGACTGAGGCGAGGACGAGGTTGCGCTGCTGCAGGGCGACGTCGCCCGAGGGCTGCATCACCACGAGGTTGCAGCCGGCGAGCAGCCCGGAGAGCGAGACCGCGCAGAAGCCGCGCAGAAGCCGGGCGGCGGTGCGGGCCGGAGGACGGGGACGTGAGGCGGAACGTGCCACGGTGATCAACTCGGTTTGCCTGGCCGGCGGGCCCGGGGGCCGTTCGGCGCGATCATGCATCGGGACGGGGTGAGGGACGACGCGGGCGTCCCGACTACATCTGCCGCATCTCGGAACGGTCGAGGGTCAGGGCAAGGAGCGATGCCG
Organism: Methylobacterium sp. WL103; assembly: GCF_008039885.1. Lineage (NCBI taxonomy): Bacteria > Pseudomonadati > Pseudomonadota > Alphaproteobacteria > Hyphomicrobiales > Methylobacteriaceae > Methylobacterium > Methylobacterium sp. WL103. The sequence continues at coordinate 14,587 of NZ_VRUX01000015.1, read as the reverse complement.
CCGCACCCGAGAGCAGGTAGAGGCCGACCATCCACAGCCCGTAGCGGGACGAGAGCCAGAGGACGACCAGCGGAGCGAAGCCTGCGCCGAACAGCCACGCCAGATCCGAGGTCAACGCCGCGCCGGTGTAGCGGTAGCGCGCGCCGAGGCGCGCCGTCACCGCGCCGGCGGTCTGCCCGTAGGCGAGGCCCATCAGCATGAAGCCGACCGTGACGTACATGGTCTGGCCGATGGCGCTGTCGCCGAACACCAGCGGCGCGACGATGCTGCCCAGCGCGAAGGCGGCGATCAGGCCGGAGCTGAGCAGCAGCGCGTTGCGGCGGCCGATCTGGTCGGCGATCAGCCCGGAGGCCGCGACCGCGCCGGCGCAGACGATGGCGCCCGAGCATTGCACGATCAGGAACTCGCCGGGCGAGCGGTCGGTGAACAGGGTCAGCCAGCTGATCGGGAAGATCGTGACGAGGTGGAACAGCGCGAAGGCGGCGAGCGGCACGAAGGCGCCGATCCACACGTCGAGGGCGTGATGGCGCACCACCTCGGACACCGGCACCGGCTCGAGCTTGCCCTTCTCCATCAGGCGGACGAACTCGTCGGTGGCGACCAGACGCAGGCGGGCGAACAGGGCCACGACGTTGATGGTGAAGGCGCAGTAGAACGGGAAGCGCCAGCCCCAATCGAGGAAGTCGGCGGAGTCGAGGTTCACGAGGAAGAACGAGAACAGGGCGCTGGCGACGATGAAGCCGAGCGGCGCGCCGAGCTGGGGAATCATCGCGAACCAGCCGCGGCGCTCGCGCGGGGCGTTCAGCGCCAGCAACGAGGCGAGGCCGTCCCAGGCGCCGCCGAGCGCGAGGCCCTGGAGGATGCGCAGGCCGGCGAGCAGCCAGATCGAGGCGTAGCCGATGCTGGCGTAGCTCGGCAGGAAGCTCACCGCCGCGGTGGCACCGCCGAGCATGAAAAGGGCGATCGTCAGCTTCACGCCGCGCCCGTGCCGCCGGTCGACGGCCATGAAGATCACCGAGCCGATCGGCCGGGCGACGAAGGCCAGCGCGAACACCGCGAAGGAGTACAGCGTCGCGGTGAGCGCATCCGGCTCGAACGAGAAGAACACCTTCGGGAACACCAGCACCGAGGCGATGCCGTAGACGAAGAAGTCGAAGTATTCCGAGGCCCGGCCGATCACCACGCCGGCGGCGATCTCGCCCGGGGCGACCTTGTGGTCGGTGGAGACCAGATGCGCGTCGCGCTCCAGGGGGGTGGAGTTTGCCAGGGCGGGCTCAGGAATCATGTCGGACAGCCGGCTTGCTCGATGAGGCGACGGTGACGCGGTGCGGCGATTCACGGGGCGTGCGTGCCACGGCCGGGGAGCGGAAAGTACCCGCTCAGGACCGTCGGCGACACCGCCGCGTAGTCGCAGCGCCGATCAGAGGCTTTCGAGGCTGATAGCGCAAGCGTGCGCGACGGTCCCCCATGAATCCGGCATGTCCCTGCCGTTCCGAGCGCATGCCCCGGCGCGGGGAAATGCCGGGTGAAGTCGCGCGAGCGGACGTCTCAGTTCACGTTTCGAGGAACGTCGACCGTGAGCATCGGCAGGAGGATCGAGCCGGCGGAGGCGTCCGCGAAGGGCGGGCGCAGGAAGCGGGGGCTCGCAGCAGGCGGGCTTGCCAGCAGGGCGAAGGCGGCGACGCTCAGGGCGAAGCCGAACGCCAGCAGCGACGTCTCGAGGCTGTGGTAGATTGCGTCCATCGCCCGAACTCCCACCACGCATGCGGTGCGGAATGATCGCGCGGCCGGGTTAAGCGAGCGGTAACGTCCGCCCGCTCGCGAGGCGGCGCAAGGACCGGGCGGGGCGGGCCGCCCGTCCCGTCAGGCGCTGCCGGCGGCCTCCATCCGGGCGAGGTCGGGCGCACGCGGCTGCAGAATGGCGGCGGCCAGATGCGCTTCGAGCACTATCAGGTCGCCGTCCGGGTCCGGCACCCAGCCGCAGGCGCAGGTCGTGCCCGCCCCGTGCGCCGCCGCGATCTGCCCGTAGAGCGCGCCGACGGTCCGCGAGGCGGCTTCGAGGGCGGCCATCACCGGCAGGACCTGCCCGTCGAGGGCCTGCCAGAACGCGCGCGCCAGCGCCTGCTCGATCGCCGCCTGCCCGCGGGTCTCGTCGCAGCGGCAGCTTTGGGATTCCGGGATCATGCGCGGGCTCCGGTGCGGCGGACACGCTGCGGCGCCGACGCGACGCGGTCGATCAGGTCCGGCAGGCGGTGCAGGCGCAGGCCGAGGCAGGAGCCGTCCCACCAAGCCACCGTCACGCAGGTATCGATCAGGTCCATCACCCGTCTCATTCCGGCCTCCAGCATCCGTGCATTCGCCGATGCCGCCGCCTGACTGCAGACTAACCCGACACCGTCGATAGACCGTCTAGCAGGATCGCAAATCGATTATCAAGCGATTTATCAAATATTGGAAACGTTGTAATTCCAGTCTTCAGCTGTCGATCTCCAAGTTTATATTTGAAATCGTTCCACAGTAGACGCCTGCCATCACGCTCCGACGGCCACGAGCACCGCGCCGGCGGCGATCAGCGCGACGCCGAGCCAGTTCAGCGGGCTCAGCGTCTCGCCGAGCAGGGTCGCGCCGAAGAGCGCGACCAGGACGACGCTGAGCTTGTCGATCGGCGCGACGCGGGCAGCGTCGCCGAGGGACAGGGCGCGGAAGTAGCAAAGCCACGAAGCACCGGTGGCGAGGCCCGACAAGACGAGGAAGACCGCGCTCCGCCCCGGGATCCGGGCCAAGTCGGCGGCCTGGCCGGTGACGACCACGATGGCCGCGGTGAGCGCCAGGATCACCACCGTGCGGACGAGGGTCGCCACGTCCGAGGGCACGCCCGCGACGCCGACCTTGGCCAGGATCGCGGTAAGCGCGGCGAAGGCCGCCGAGAGCAGGGCCCAGAAGCGCCAAGACTGGATCGATGACTGAATCAGCGTCGCCATCACGAGGGCCGGCCCGTCACAGGATCGCGCGCATCAGCAGCAGGCCGGCGAACAAGCCTGCGAGGCCGAGCGCCACCGAGCCGACGATGTAGACCGCCGCCGCGGCGGCCTCGCCCCGCTCCAGCAGAAGCACGGCTTCCAGGGAATACGAGGAGAAGGTGGTGAAGCCGCCGAGCACGCCGGTGGCGATGAACAACCGCAGCGGCTGCCCGCCGCCGCGCAGGGCGAACCACCCGGTGAACAGCCCCATCAGCACCGAGCCGACGACGTTGATCGCCATGGTGCCGTAGGGGAAATCCGAGCCGAGCCGGAGGGAGGCCGCGCTGACGCCGTAGCGCGCGACGCCGCCGAGGCCGGCGCCGAGGAAGACGAAGAGGAGGTTCATTCTGTTGCCGATCCCGGGCAGGCGTGCACCCGAGCGCTAGCGTCTGGCACCGCGTCTGTCATCGGGCAGCCGGCATGCAAGAAGCCGGCAAGCATGACGAACGCCGCCGGCCCCATCACGGTCCGGCGGCGTGCAAGCGAAGTTCCAGGTTCAAACGCGCAAGTGTGGGGCGCGCTATCCGAGCACCTTGTCGATGGTGATCGGCAGGTGGCGGATGCGCTTTCCGGTGGCGTGGAACACCGCGTTGGCCACCGCCGCGGCGGTGCCGACGATGCCGATTTCGCCGAGGCCCTTCACCCCGAGCGGGTTGGCCTTGTCCTCCTCGTCCACGAAGATCACGTCGATGTCGTAGATGTCGGCATTGGCTGGCACGTGATACTCGCCGAGGTTGTGGTTCATGAACCGGCCGAGGCGGTGGTCCATCATCGATTCCTCGTGCAACGCCGAGCCGATGCCCATCACCACGCCGCCGAGGATCTGGCTGCGCGCGGTCTTGGGATTGAGAATCTTGCCGGCCGCCACCGCCGAGACGACGCGGGTGAGGCGGATCTGGCCGAGCTCCTCATCGACCCGGACCTCCACGAAGACGGCCGAGTGGGTGTAGGCCTCGTACTGGCTGGCGAAATCCTTGTCGGGACCGGCGGATTCGGTCGCCTCCACCGTCTCGACGTCGGCGGCCTTCAGCACGTCGACCAGGGCGACGCTGCGGCTATCGTCGCCCGCCACCGCGATGCGCCCGTTCGCGAAGGCGACGCGGTCGAAATCGACGTTGGCGAGCGGCGAGCCCTCCATGGCGCGGGCGAGCTTGAACACCTGTTCGCCGACGTTGCGGCAGGCCTTCATCACCGCGGTGCCGGAGGAGGCCGCGGTCCACGAGCCGCCCGCGACCGGCGCCTCGGGGAGCCGCGTGTCACCGAGCTTGGTCGTCACGTCCTCCATCGGCAGGCCGAGGGTGTCGGCGGCGATCTGGGTGAGGATCGTGTAGGTGCCGGTGCCGATGTCGCCGGTGGAGTTGCCGACCTCGAGCTTGCCGTCCGCGCTCAGGATGGCGTGGGCGCTCGATTGCTGCATCATCGATTCCCACACGCCGGTGGCCATGCCCCAGCCGACGAGCTCGTGACCCTCGCGCATCGAGCGCGGCGCAGGCGTGCGCTTGGCCCAGCCGAAGCGTTCGGCGCCCTGCGTGAAGCAGGCCTTCAGCGCCTTCGAGCCGAACGGCTTGTCCTCGGAGGTCGCGTCGGCCTCGGAGAAGTTGCGCAGGCGCAATGCGATCGGGTCGAGGCCGGCCTCGTGCGCCAGCTCGTCCATCGCGGTCTCGATGGCGAAGACGCCGGTGACCGCGCCGGGCGCACGCATGTCGCCGGGCGAGGCCGTGTCGAGCTGGGCGATCTTGTACGTCAGCGCGACGTTGTCACACTTGTAGAGCACGCCCGACCAGTTGACGACGACCTCCTGGTAATCCTCGTAATGCGAGGTCACGCCGATCGCGTCGTGGCGCAGCGCCTGCAGCTGCCCGTCCTCGCCTGAGCCGAGCGACACGGTCTGGATCGCGTCTGGGCGGTAGGTGAACGACCACATCTGGTCGCGGGTCAGGACCACGCGCACCGAGCGCTCCAGGTCGCGGGCGGCCAGCATCGCCAGGAAGAGCTGGTATTGCGGGCGCAGGCCCGAGCCGAAGCCGCCGCCGAGATACGGGTTGAGAACCCGCACGTCGTCCTTCTTCAGGCCGAACACCGCCGCGAGGTAGTTGTGGCTGTTCGAGACGCCCTGGACCTTGTCGTAGACCGTGTACTTGCCGTCGCCCTCGTAGACGACGGTGGAGGCGTGGGGCTCCATCGGGTTGTGGTGCTCGACCGCGAGCCGGTACTCGTTCTGCAGCTTGATCGGCGCGGCGTCGTAGGCGGCGTCGGCGTCGCCCCAGGGCTTGGGCGGCGGCTTGATGCCGGCGCGCTTCTTCGGCGGGTCGTAGGCGAAGGCGCGGACGGCGTCGGCGGAGGTCTTGGGCTCCTCGGCCTCGTAGGCGACGATCACCAGGGTAGCCGCGTGCCGTGCGGTCTCGAAATCCTCGGCCACGACGAGGGCGACCGGCTGGCCGCTGAAGGCGATCTTGTCGTCGTAGAGCGCGCGGAACGGCGAGCCGGGGGGCGCCACCGCGTCCTGGTAATTGTAGTCGAGCCAGGCGGTGCGCGAGCGGTTCTCGTGCGTGAGCACCTTGATGACGCCGGGCACGGCTTCGGCGGCGGCGGTGTCGATCGCGCTGATGCGGCCGCGCGCGATCGCGCTCGACACCACGTAGCCGTGGGCGAGGTCGGCGGCGGTGAATTCGCCGGCGTACTTGGCCAGGCCCGTCACCTTGGCCGGTCCGTCGACGCGGCTGCGGGGGGTGCCGACGAAGCTGTCGTGACCGGTGGAGCTGAAGGTCTGTGTCATGCGGCGATCCTTACTGGATGCGCTTGTCGGTGAGCGACTGCGGCGTGCCGGCGGCGGCCTGGGACAGGCCTCGCACGATCGCACGCCGCGCAAGCTCGACCTTGAACGCGTTCTCGGATTGGGGGCGGGCCTCGGCGACGACGAAGTCGGCGGCGGCCTGGAAGGTCTCGCGGGTGGCCGGCTTGCCGACGAGCAGCGCCTCGGCCTGCCGGTTGCGCCACGGCTTGTGCGCCACGCCGCCGAGCGCGAGGCGGGCGATCTTCACCGTGTCGCCGTCGAGTTCGAGCGCCGCCGCCACGGAGACGAGGGCGAAGGCGTAGGACAGCCGGTCGCGCAGCTTCAGGTAGGTGTAGTTCTTCGAGAGGTCCGCGGCGGGAAGGTCGACGGAGAGGACGATCTCGCCCGGCTTCAGGGTGTTGTCCTTGGCCGGGTCGTCGCCGGGCAGCCGATGGAAGTCCGCGAACGCGATGCTGCGGTCGCCCTCCGGCCCCGTCACCTGCACCACCGCCTCCAGCGCCGCGAGCGCGACGCACATGTCGGACGGGTGGGTGGCGATGCAGGATTCGCTCGCCCCGAAGATCGCGTGGATGCGGGTCAGGCCGCCGATCGCGGCGCAGCCGCTTCCGGGCTCGCGCTTGTTGCAGGGGGTGGCCGTGTCGTAGAAATAGTAGCAGCGGGTGCGCTGGTTGAGGTTGCCGCCGGTGGTCGCAGCGTTGCGCAGCTGGCCCGAGGCCCCAGCCAGGATCGCGTCCGCCAGCAGCGGGTAGCGGCTCCTGACGCGGGCGTCGTAGGCGAGGTTCGCGTTCGTCACGAGAGCGCCGACCCGCAGCCCGCCGTCGTGCTCGGCGATGCCGCCGAGCGGCAGGCGAGTGATGTCGATCAGGCGGCCGGGGCGCGTCACGTCGTACTTCATCAGGTCGACGAGGTTGGTGCCGCCGGCGATGAACTGCGCGCCGGGTGCGCCGGCGAAGGCCTGCACGGCCTCCGCCACGGTGCCGGCGCGAACGTAATCGAAGCGGTTCATCGGGCGGCTCCCAAGTCTTGAGCCGCACCGTCCTGCGCCATCACATCCTCGATCGCGTCGACGATGTTGGTGTAGGCGCCGCAGCGACAGATGTTTCCGCTCATCGCCTCGCGGATCTCGTCGCGCGAATGCGCGTGACCCTCGTTCATCATGCCGACCGACGAGCAGAGCTGGCCCGGCGTGCAGTAGCCGCACTGGAAGGCGTCGTGCTCGACGAAGGCCGCCTGGATGGGGTGCAGGCCGTTGCTGCCGGCGCCGCCGTTCGACAGGCCGGCAAGGCCCTCGACGGTGGTGACCTCGGCGCCGTCCTTCATCACCGCCAGGGCGAGGCAGGAATTCACGCGGACGCCGTCCACCAGCACCGTGCAGGCGCCGCACTGGCCGTGGTCGCAGCCCTTCTTGGTGCCGGTGAGGTCGAGGGTCTCGCGCAGCAGGTCGAGCAGGGTGGTCCAGGGGGCGACCTGGAGTTCGCGGTGCTGCCCGTTGATGGTCAGGCTGATGCCGACCCGGGTGTCCGCGGCGACCGGCGAACCGCTTTCGATGAGCATGAGGCGTTCCAGGAGAAAAGGTTTTTCGCGAAAGGGCGAACAGGTCGGAGCGAACACGGCGCGCAAGGCGTGCATCCGGGCTCGCCGCACGGATTGTCCGTTGCACTCGATAACGGTTCCAATCTGCCGCCGTTCCAATCCGTGGTCGTCGCCGCGTCGGGCGTCGCGTTGCGGACCAAGCGGTTTCCGTTTGCGCACGCCTCGGCTAACCCTGGGCCGGACCGCCGAACCGCCTCAGGAGCCCCGATGGCCGCCCTCGATTCCGTCCTCAACGACATCGACAAGGATCTCGACAACGCCCTGGAGCGCCTGTTCGCCTTCCTCAGGATTCCCTCGATCTCGACCGATCCAGCCTATGCCCCCCATTGCCGCGAGGCGGCGGCCTGGCTCGCCGCGGACCTGACGGCGCTCGGGTTCGAGACCTCGGTGGAGGAGACCTCGCTCCACCCCGTCGTGCTGGCGCATAAGCCGAAGCCCGGGGCGCCGCACGTGCTGTTCTATGGGCATTACGACGTGCAGCCGGTGGACCCGCTGGACCTGTGGGAGACGCCGCCGTTCGAGCCGCGGATCGCCACCGACGCGAAGGGCGAGAAGACAATCGTCGCCCGCGGCGCTTCGGACGACAAGGGCCAGGTGATGACCTTCGTCGAGGCCTGCCGGGCGCATCTGGCGATGAACGCCGAGCTACCCTGCGCGGTCACGATCCTGATCGAGGGCGCCGAGGAGAACGGCTCGCAGGGGCTGCCGGAATGGGTGGCGCGGAACAAGGATCGGCTCGCCGCCGACGTCGTGCTGGTGTGCGACACGTCGATGTGGAACCCGACGACGCCGGCGATCACCTCGTCCCTACGCGGGCTCGCCTATTTCGAGGTCGAGGTGACCTGCGCCGACCGCGACCTGCATTCGGGCTTCTTCGGCGGCGCCGCGCGCAACCCGATCCACGTGCTGTCGCGCATCCTCGCCGACCTGCACGACGCCGACGGCAAGGTGACGCTGCCTGGCTTCTACGACGGCGTGCGCGAGCGGCCGCCCGAGGTGCTGGAGCAGTGGCGCGGCCTCGACTTCACGCCCGAAACGTTCCTCGGCCCCATCGGCCTGTCGGAGCCGGCCGGCGAGCGCGGGCGTCTGCTGATCGAATTGGTGCAGTCGCGGCCGGCTTGCGACGTCAACGGCATCATCGGCGGCTATACCGGCGAGGGCACCAAGACGGTGATCGCGGGCAAGGCCAGCGCCAAGGTCTCGTTCCGCCTCGTGGACGACCAGGACCCGCAGAAGCTCGCCGAGACCTTCGAGGCCTTCGTGCGCGCACGCATCCCCGCCGACTGCTCGGTGAACGTGATCTGCTACAAGGGCTCGCGCGCCATCAGCCTGCCCTTCGACATGCCGGAGCTGGAGACCGCCCGCGCCGCGCTCCAGGACGAGTGGGGCGTGCCCGCGGTGACGGTGGGCGCGGGCGGCTCGATCCCGATCGTCGGCGACTTCAAGCGCCTCCTCGACCGCAACACCCTGCTGATCGGCTTCGGACTCGACGACGACCGCATCCACTCGCCGAACGAGAAGTACGACCTGCGGAGCTTCCACAAGGGCACGCGCTCGTGGGCGCGCATCCTGTCGGCTTTGGGGGCACGGCGGGGGCACTGAGCGGCGGCTTTCCCTCCCCCTTCCGCTGGGGCAGGCGGTGCGGTGCGAGACGGCTCGCGGGAACCGAGGCGTGCTTCTGCGCCTTCCCTGACCGCGCGACGGCAACCCGGCCGGTCGCCCGTCCCGGGAGCCTCATGCCGCATCGACGCACGATCCTGGCGGGCGGCCTCGGCCTGCTCGCCGCCTCGACGGCGCGGGCGGCGGGCGCGGTGGTGCGGGTGGACGATCCGCGGCTCGACGCGCTGATCGACCCGTCCGCACAACTGCGGACGCTGTTCGACGACGGGCGCTGGTGCGAGGGTCCGTGCTGGGCGCCCGGTCTCGGCGGGCTGGTGTTCAGCGACACCAAGGCCAACCGGATCCGCGTGCTCGCGGAGGACGGGTCGGCGAAGACCCTGTTCGACCCGTCCGAGAACGGCAACGGCAACGCGCTGGACGCGCAAGGACGCCTGATCACCTGCGAGCACCGCACCCGGCAAGTGGTGCGGCGCGAGGCGGACGGGACCAAGACCGTGCTGGCGGACGCGTTCGGCGGCAAGAGGCTGAACTCCCCCAACGACGCGGTGGTCGCCACCGACGGAGCGGTGTGGTTCACCGATCCCGTCTTCGGCATCACCCAGCCCGAAGAGGGCATCCTGGCCGAGCCCGAGCAGGCCGCGCGGCGCGTCTACCGCGTCACCGCGCCGGGCTCGTCGGCGGCCGGCGTCGAGGCGATGACCGACGCCCTCGACCAGCCGAACGGCCTCGCCTTCGCGCCGGACGGGCGCACCCTCTACGTCAGCGAATCCGGGGCGTCGCTCAACCCAGAGGGGGGTCGCGCGGTGATGGCCTTCGCGGTCGGTCCGGACGGTCGGCTTGGGCCGCCGCGGACCTTCGCGGCGATCGAAGCCGGCGTACCCGACGGCCTCAAGGTCGACGCCGCCGGCCGGGTCTACGCCGCCTGCGGCGACGGCATCCGCATCTTCGCACCCGACGGCACGGCGCTCGGGCGGATCGCCATGCCGACGGCTGCCGCGAACCTCGCCTTCGGCGGATCGGACGGGCGCCGGCTGTTCGTCGCCGCCGGCCACGCCATCCTCGCCATCGACCTGCGCGTCGCGCCCCGCGGCTGAAACGGTAAGCTCCATGTCCTTCGCCCGACTGTCTCTCGCCCGGCGCCACCTCCTCGCCGGCGGCCTCGCCGCCCTCGCCCTGCCCGCGGTCGCGGCCGAGGGCGGCTCGCCCGCGCCAGGCGGGACCGCGGTGGCGAGCCGGAAGGCGTCTCCGATGGAGCTGGCGCTCGCCGCGAACGCGCCCTCGACCCCGACCGGGCTGGCGATCTCGCACAAGGGCCGCGTCTTCGTGATGATGCCGCGCTTCACCGGCAAGGAGCCGATCACGGTGGGTGAGGTGTCGCCAGACGGCTCGGTGAAGGCCTATCCCGACCAGGCGACCAACACCCCGGACGCGGGGAGGCCGCAGGCGACGTTCTTCCACGTGCCGAACGGCGTCTTCGCCCCCGACGACAGCCTGTGGCTGCTCGATTCGGGCCTGCCCGAGGGCAAGGGCGCGCCGGTGCCGGGCGGGGCCAAGCTCGTCCAGATGGACCTCGCCACGAACCGGATCGTCCGCATGATCCCGCTCGAGGCCGGCGTCACGCCGACCTCGTCGCTGAACGACCTGCGCGTCGAGGTCCGAGCCGGGCGCCAGCGCGCCTACATCACCGACCAGGGCCAGGGCGAGGACGGGGCGATCCTCGCGGTCGACCTCGCTACCGGACAGGTGGCGCGGCGGCTCTCCGAGCATGCCAGCACCAAGTCGCAGAAGGGCGTGGTGAAGTTCGTCGAGGAGCGCCCGGTGATGCAGACCAAGGGCGACGGCCCGCCGCAGCATCCGAAGGGCGGCGCCAACGGCATCGCGCTGAGCCCCGACGGCACGCGCCTGTATTACGCGCCGCTGATGGCGCGGCGGCTGTATTCCGTGGAGACGGCGGGCCTCCTCGATCCCAAGGTCACGGATGCCGAGGTGGCGGCGACCGTGAAGGATCTCGGCGAGAAGGGGATGACCGGCGGCCTGACCACCGACTCGAAGGACCGGGTCTACCTCAGCCTGCAGGAGCACAACGCCGTCGGCCGGCGCGACCCCGACGGCACGATCACGGTGATCGCCTCGGATCCGCGCCTGATCTGGGCGGACACGTTCTGGATCACCGCCGACCGCTGGCTCTACATCTCGGGCGCGCAGGTGAACCGCCGCCCCGAGTTCAACCACGGCAAGGACCTGCAGCAACCACCCTACGCGATCCTGCGGATGCGGATCGACGCCGACCCGGTCGACGGATTGTCTCAGTGACGACCTCGGCTCAGTAGCGGCGGCCGGCGCGGGCGGCGTCCACGCTCAGCGGGCCGGGGCCGGCGAAGACGAGGTACAGGAAGACGAAGCAGAACAGTATCGCGGCGTCGCCCCCGTTGACCGCCGGGAACGGCGCTTTCGGCGCGTGGACGAGGAAGTAGCCCACCGCCATCTGGCCCGAGAGCAGGAACGCGACGGGCCGGGTGAACAGGCCGAGGATGATCAGCGCGCCGCCGACCAGTTCGAGCAGGCCCGCGGCGCCAGCGAGGGAGAGCAGCTCGGGCGCGGGCATCGCGCGGGGCGGCAGGCCGAACAGCTTCTGCGTGCCGTGCTGGAGGAAGACGAGGCCGGTCACCGCCCGCAGCAGCGACAGGGCGAGGGGGGCGTAGCCGTTCAGGCGCGCGACGAGCGAGTTCATGAGCGGACGGGTCTCCGAGGCCGGGGGAGACACCATCGCGAAGAATTCGTGGCCGCTGTCAAGCTTGGGGCTTCGGTGACCGCCGCCGTGCGGCGAGCCGCGACCGGTTCATGGAATTCCAACCGGTGCGTGTCATACTTCCCTTCCCACCGGACGCGCCGGGCGAGGGACTTGCAGGGGAGGCCGTCCACGACCTCCGATCCGGCGCTCCGCCGGGGCCGCCCCAACCCGTGCGAAGGGCCAATGCCATGACATCGGGTCCCCTCACGCGCATCCCGCCGAATGGACGGACGGCCCCCGACACGGCGGCGGAGTCGCGCCCCCCGGTGGTTCCCAAGCGTCGCCGGACCGGTCACAACGGGCCGATCGCGCCGCCGGCCTCCACGGGCCAGGGCGCTCCGCCGAGTCCCGAGGTCCCATCCGTGCCCCTGCCCCGCGTCGTCGCGTTCTCGGCGAGCATCAACCGGCCCTCGCGCACCCGCACCCTCGTCGAGGCGATCGCCGCGGAACTCGGCCGCCATCGCCGCATCGACCTGACCGTGATCGACCTGATCGACGCCGGGCCGGGCCTCGGTGCGCTCACCCGCGACGACCTCTCGGAGTCGGCGGAGGCGCTGGTCGCGGCGATCGAGGGGGCCGACGCGCTGATCGTCGGGACGCCCGTCTACAAGGGCGCCTATTCCGGCCTGTTCAAGCACGTGTTCGACTTCGTCGGCGCGGAGGCGCTCGTCGGCCTGCCGGTGGCGCTCGCCGCCACCGGCGGCGGCCTGCGCCATGCGCTGGTGGTGGAGCACTCGCTCCGTCCGCTGTTCGGGTTTTTCTCCGCGCACATCGCGCCGACCTCGGTCTATGCTGGCGGCGACGAGATCGCGGACGGGGTCGTCGCCGACGCGACGGTGGCCGCGCGCATCGAAGCGGCCGGCCGCGAGCTCGACGCCCTGCTCGCCGTGACGCGCGGGGCCGACCGGGCCAAGGCGCCGGCGGCGTGACCCTCAGGCCTTGACCTTCAAGCCTTGTCGAGCGCCCCGGCGATCGCGCTGATCACCCGCGGATCGGTCGGCTCGACCTGCGTCGCGAAGGCGGCGGCCAGGGTGCCGTCGCGGGCCACGAGGTACTTGTGGAAGTTCCAGCGCGGCGTCTCGCCGGGCTTCTCGAGCGCCGCCCACTGGTAGAATGGGTGCGCGCCCGGCATCTTCACCCGCGTCTTGGCCGTGAGCGGGAAGGTGACGCCGTGGTTCTTGCGGGCGGCCTCGGCGATGGCGGCCCCGTCCAGCGGCTCCTGGTTGCCGAAATCGGGCGACGGTACGCCGAGCACCGTCAGACCGCGCTCCTGGAAGCGGGTCCACAGGGTCTGCAGCCCGGTGAGCTGGCCGGCATAGCCACAGGCGGTGGCGGTGTTGACCACCAGGATCGGTCGCCCGGCATAGGCCGAGAGCGGCATCGCGCCCCCTTCCGGCCCGTCGAAGGCGAAGGCGGTGGCACGCATCCCGGCATCCAGGGCTTGGGCGCGGCCGGCGGTGGCGGCGCCGACGGCCGCACCGAGGAGGGCGAGGGCGTCGCGGCGGTGAAGGATCATGGGCTTGCGGCCTCCGGAACGGTGGCAGATCACGTCAGCCACCACATGGCGCAGGCGGCCGAGAGGTCCAGGGCGGCCGATCGCGCGATTTCACGAGCCGGCGCACCGTCGGCACCGGTGGAACCTTCTGATGCGACGGGCCTTTTGCGGGGGAACCTTGACTGTCGACTTCGGGCCGGATCGGGCGCGGGGCGACGATGGAAAGACGAGACGCGATGCGCAGCCTGATTGCCGGAACGGTCCTCCTCACCCTGGGCACGACCGCCCTGGGAACGAGCCTCGCGCTCGCGCAGACGCCGGCTCCGACCGCGCCAGCGCCGGGCACCCAGGCGGTGCCGCCGGAGAAGCCGGCCACGATCTCGCCGGACGCGCCCAAGCCTGACGTGGTGAAGCCTGACGTGGTGAAGCCTGATGTGGTGAAGCCTGATGTGGTGAAGCCCGACGCCACCAGCTCCGACACGACCAAGTCTGACACGGTGAAGCCCGACGCGTCGGCCGCGCCGTTGAAGCCGGTCGAGCCGGTGCCGGGGCAGCCCGCGACCTTCACGAACGACCTGCGGCCGACCTTCGTCGCGCAGTCGCCCGACGACATGGTCAGCTCGAAGCTCGTCGGCCAGAGCATCATCAACGGCGCCAACGAGACCATCGGCGAGATCGCCGACGTGGTGATCGGCTTCGACGGCAAGGTGAAGGCCTGGGTCGTCGGCGTCGGCGGCTTCCTCGGGATCGGCACCAAGTACGTGGCGGTCGATCCCAGCGCGCTTCACCTCCAGCGGATCGACGGCAAGGCGCTGCGGGCGGTGATCAACACCGACAAGGACCAGCTCCGCGCTGCGCCGGAATACATCTACCTCGGCAAGGAGAAGCCGAAGGACGACGCCACCAAGGCCGACGGGGCCAAGTAATAGCCCTCGCTATGTGACGGCGCCCCGGCAGGGCGGCCTCAGGGATCGATCCGGCGGAGCACGAAGGCGACGCCGGTCTCGGGGTCGCGCCGCCAGGTGCCGTCGCCGGCGGGCACGAGGTTCACCACGTGCCCGCGCTTGGCCACCAGGGTCATCCGGCCCTCGCCGGTGCGCCACGTCGCCGGGTCGAACACCTCGATCCCGGTGTCGCGGCAATTCGGAAGCAGGTGCACCGGCGCGCCGGGACCGCCGCCGAGATCGAGGCGACAGACGTCGCGGTTGAGCAGCCGGTCGAGGGCGTAGATCCCGGCCTGGACCCCGATGCCGGGCCCGGGCGCGGCCGCCGGG
>NZ_VRUX01000159.1:0-8023 GCF_008039885.1 Methylobacterium sp. WL103 | reverse complement strand
CGCCCGCACCGAGCGCCAGGAGGGGGCGCACGTCGACGCGCACGTCCGCGAAGCGCTCGCCGCGCAGGCTCGGAAAGTCACCGGCCCGGGCGGCGACGGCAAGCGCCGACGCGGCGAACGCCGAGAGGGCGAGCAGCCCGGCGATCCGGCGTCGCGCCATCCGCACCGGTCAGGCCCCGTACCGGATGCCGACGACCTCGTAGGACTTGCCTCCGCCGGGCGTCGTCACCTCGACGGAATCGCCGACACCCTTGCCGATCAGCGCCCGCGCGATCGGCGAGGTGATCGAGACGCGGCCCGAATGCACGTCGGCCTCGGGTTCGCCGACGATCTGGTAGGTCTTCTCTTCCTCGGTGTCGTCGTCCAGGAGCTTCACGGTGGCGCCGAACTTGATCTTGTCGCCCGAGAGCTTGGTGACGTCGATGATCTCGGCGCGGGAGATCAGGCTCTCCAGCTCGAGCACGCGGCCCTCGTTGTGGGACTGCGCCTCCTTGGCGGCGTGGTACTCGGCGTTCTCGGAGAGGTCGCCGTGCGCGCGCGCTTCGGAGATCGCCGCGACGATGCGCGGGCGCTCCACCTGCTGGCGGTGCTTCAGCTCCTCCTCCATGGCTGCGAAGCCACGCACCGTGATCGGAACCTTGTCTATCGCCATCGTCTCGCGCCACAATGAAGAGGCCCGGCCGGACGCGGCGATGCCGCGCCCTCCGGGCCAGATTCCAACAACCCGTCCGAACGCGTGTCCCGCGATCGGTTCGAAACGTCGTGTCGCCGCCCGGCTTCAGGCTGCGAAGTATTCCTGCAGGGCGCGGACCCGAAGATCGCCTTCGAGATAGGCCTGAATGCCCTCGGCCGCCGCCATCGCTCCCGCCAGAGTGGTGTAGTACGGCACCTTATGCAAGAGGGCCGCCCGGCGCAGCGAGCGCGAGTCCGACAGCGCGCCCGCGCCCTCGGTGGTGTTCAGGACGAGCTGGATGTCGCCGTTCTTGATCGAGTCGACCACGTGCGGCCGGCCCTCCAGGACCTTGTTCACCCGGTCGCAGGCGACGCCGTTCTCGACGAGGTAGCGCTGGGTGCCCCCGGTGGCCACGATCGAGAAGCCGAGGCCGGCGAGCAGCCGGATCGAGGGCAGGATGCGGGCCTTGTCGCCGTCGCGCACCGAGACGAACACCGTCCCCGAGCGCGGCACCTTGGTGCCGGAGCCGAGCTGGCTCTTGGCGAAGGCGACGCCGAAGCCAGCGTCCAACCCGATGACCTCGCCGGTGGAGCGCATCTCCGGCCCGAGCAGCACGTCGACGCCGGGGAAGCGCGCGAAGGGGAACACCGCCTCCTTCACCGCGATGTGGTTCAGGACCTTCTTCTTCAGGCCGAACGTGGCCAGGGCCTCGCCGGCCATCACGCGTGCGGCGATCTTGGCGATCGGCTCGCCGATCACCTTGGCGACGAAGGGCACGGTGCGGGACGCACGCGGGTTCACCTCCAGCACGTAGATCGCGCCGTCCTTGATCGCGTACTGCACGTTCATCAGGCCGCCGACCTTCAGCGCCAGCGCCATCGCCTTGGTCTGGCGCTCGAGCTCGGCGATGGTCTCGGGCGAGAGCGAGCGCGAGGGCAGCGAGCAGGCCGAATCGCCGGAATGGATGCCGGCCTCCTCGATGTGCTCCATGATGCCGGCGATGAACACGTCGGTGCCGTCGCAGACCGCGTCCACGTCGATCTCGACCGCGTCCGACAGGTAGCGGTCGAACAGCAGCGGGTTCTTGCCGAGCACCGTGTTGATTTGACCGGTCTTGTCGTTCGGGTAGCGCGACTTGACCTCGGACGGGATCAGGCTCGGCAGCGTGTCGAGCAGGTAGTCGGCGAACTGCGTCTCGTCGCGGATGATCGCCATGGCGCGGCCGCCGAGCACGTAGCTCGGCCGCACCACGAAGGGCAGGCCGAGGTCGGCGGCGACCATCCGGCCCTGCTCGACCGAGTAGGCGATGCCGTTCTTGGGCTGCTTCATCCCGAGCTTGTCCAGCAGCCGCTTGAACTGGTCGCGGTCCTCGGCGAGGTCGATCGCGTCCGGCGAGGTGCCGAGGATCGGCACGCCGGCGGCTTCGAGCGCGCGGGCGAGCTTCAGCGGGGTCTGGCCGCCGAACTGCACGATGACGCCGTGGAGCGTCCCGTTCTGCCGCTCGGTCTCGATGATCTCGAGCACGTCCTCCTGCGTCAGCGGCTCGAAGTAGAGCCGGTCGGAGGTGTCGTAGTCGGTCGAGACCGTCTCCGGGTTGCAGTTGACCATGATGGTCTCGTAGCCGGCCTCCGACAGCGCGTAGCAGGCGTGGCAGCAGCAATAGTCGAACTCGATGCCCTGGCCGATCCGGTTCGGGCCGCCGCCGAGGATGATGACCTTCTTCGCGTCCGTCGGCCGGGCCTCGTCGGCGACCTCGCCGGCGAAGGGGGCGACGTAGGTCGAGTACATGTAGGCGGTCGGCGCCTTGAACTCGGCGGCGCAGGTGTCGATGCGCTTGTAGACCGGCCGCACCTTCAGGGCGTGGCGCGCCTCGCGCACCGCCGGCTCGTCGGTGCCGGCGAGCACCGCGAGGCGGGCGTCGGAGAAGCCGGCGGCCTTGAGCTGGCGGAACGCGCCCGGCGTCGTCGGCAGGCCGTGCGCCTTCACCCGGTTCTCCAGGTCGATGATGCCCTGCAGCTGCTCCAGGAACCACGGGTCGATCTTGCACGATGCGTGGACCTCGGCGTGGCTGATGCCGAGGCGGAGCGCCTGCGCGACGTTGAGCAGCCGGTCCGGCGTCGGCGTGCCGATGGCAGCCTTGATCGCGTTGTGGTCGTCGCCCTTGCCCAGCCCCTCGATCTCGATCTCGTCGAGCCCGGTCAGCCCGGTCTCGAGCGAGCGAAGCGCCTTCTGCAGCGACTCGGCGAAGCATCGGCCGATCGCCATGGCCTCGCCCACCGATTTCATCGCGGTGGTGAGCGTCGGCTCGGCGCCGGGGAATTTTTCGAACGCGAACCGGGGGATCTTGGTGACGACGTAGTCGATCGTCGGCTCGAACGAGGCCGGGGTCGCGCCGCCGGTGATGTCGTTGGCGATCTCGTCCAGGGTGTAGCCGACGGCGAGCTTGGCCGCGACCTTGGCGATCGGGAAGCCGGTGGCCTTCGAGGCGAGCGCGGAAGAGCGCGAGACGCGCGGGTTCATCTCGATGACGATCATCCGGCCGGTGGCCGGGTCGATGGCGAACTGCACGTTCGAGCCGCCGGTCTCGACGCCGATCTCGCGGAGCACCGCGAGCGAGGCGTCGCGCATCACCTGGTATTCCTTGTCGGTCAGCGTCAGCGCCGGCGCGACGGTGATGGAATCGCCGGTGTGGACGCCCATCGGGTCGATGTTCTCGATCGAGCAGACGATGATGCAGTTGTCGTTCTTATCCCGAACGACCTCCATCTCGTATTCCTTCCAGCCGAGCACCGATTCCTCGATCAGCACCTCGTTGGTCGGCGAGGCGTCGATGCCGCGCTCGACGATGTCGAGGAACTCCTCGCGGTTGTAGGCGATGCCGCCGCCGGTGCCGCCCATGGTGAAGGACGGCCGGATGATCGCCGGCAGGCCGACCTCGGCGAGCGCGATCAGCGCCTGGCCGAGCGCATGCTCGATGTAGCGCTTGCGCCGGTCGCCCTCGCCCGCATGCCAGGTCTTCTCGAAGGCGGCGATCGCCGCGTCCCGCTCCGCGCCCGCGGGCCATTGGCCCTCGATGCGGGCGATCTCGGCGAGGCGCTTGTCGCGGTCGGCCTTCTTCGGGGCGGAGGCGTTGGCGAGCTCGGACTTGGGCGTCTCCAGCCCGATCTTCGTCATCGCGTCGCGGAAGAGGTGCCGGTCCTCGGCCTTGTCGATGGCCTCGGCCGTCGCGCCGATCATCTGGACGCCGTACTTCTCCAGCACGCCCATGCGCTGCAACGAGAGCGCGCAGTTCAACGCGGTCTGCCCGCCCATGGTCGGCAGGATCGCGTCCGGCCGTTCCTTCTCGATGATCTTGGCGACGATCTCGGGGGTGATCGGCTCGACGTAGGTCGCGTCCGCCATGTCCGGGTCGGTCATGATGGTCGCGGGGTTCGAGTTCACCAGCACGATCCGGTAGCCCTCCTCGCGGAGCGCCTTGCAGGCCTGGGTGCCGGAATAGTCGAACTCGCAGGCCTGCCCGATGATGATCGGCCCCGCGCCGACGATGAGGATCGAGGAGATATCGGTGCGCTTCGGCATCGGACGCCTTCGGTACGGTCACGCGTGCCCGGCCGCGCAGCCCCGGTCTACGGGCGGCACGGATGGGCGCAGGCGGCGGGATTGTCGTTGAGACCCGCGTCTACACGCAGCCGCAGGCGTTTGAAAGGGCGTGCGCGCGCATGGTTGGCCCATCCGCTTTCACAAGCGCTTCGGGCGGGTGCGTTTTCCACCTCCACCCCGGGGCGACCGGTCCTGCTGGGCGAGGCCTGCGAATCGACGGGACAGCCTCGCCGCCGTCATCCCGGGGCTGCGCAGCAGAGCCCGGGATCCAGAGCCGCCGAGGGAGACTGGTTCGGGCGCCACGGCGGTTCTGGAGATTCCGGGCTCGCCTACGGCGCCCCGGAACGACGGGTCCGGGGTTGTCTGAAGTGAAAGGTGCGCGCGTGCGGCGGCCGAGACGGCCGAAAACGACTTCGGCCCGCTCAGAGGCCGGCGTAGAGCGCGGCGACGGCGCGGTCGATCGAGAGGTAGAAGACGCCGAAGGCGACCAGCGCCGCGACCGCGAACTCCAAGGCGACGTTCGGCAGGGTCTGCGAGCGGCGGATCACCTCGCGGCCGAAGACCAGCGAGACCCAGGCCAGCGTCAGCAGCGCCGGCATCACGAAGAGGTAGGACACCGTGCTCTCGATGTGGTCGAGGCCGGAGGCGGGATCGAGGATCGCGCGGATGTTGCGCACCCACGGCGCGTAGCAGGCGGCGTAGAGCGTGGTCAGCCACGAAAGGCCGACGGCGACCCCGAGGTGGAAGCTGAAGATGCGGTGCAGACGGGAGAAGTCGTCGCGCGCGTCGTCGAAAGTCATCCGTCAGCCCCGTTGGTCGGCAATCGGCCCGGCGACGACCGTTGGCGGATCGTCGTTAACAGGCGGTTGCCGTGGGATGCCGGCCGATCCTGTATTTTCTGTGACGCCGGGCTTCCGCTCGGCGCCACAATTGCGGCCGCCCGGCTAAAGACTCAGCCGATGCCTTCGAACAAGGCCGAGGAGATGTAGCGCTCGGCGAACGAGCACGCGATCGTGACGATGCGCTTACCCTTGAACTCCGGCCGGCTCGCCAGCTCCAGTGCCGCGGCCACGTTGCCGCCGGTGGAGATGCCGCCGGGGATGCCTTCGAGGCGGGCGAGCTCGCGGGCGGTCTCGAACGCCTGCTGGTTCGAGACGGTGATGACGCCGTCGACGATGGCGCGGTCGAGGTTGTCCGGGATGAAGCCGGCGCCGATGCCCTGGATCTTGTGGGGGCCGGGTTGGCCGCCGGAGATGACCGGCGAATCGGTCGGCTCCACCGCGAACACTTTCAGGTTCGGCAGGCGCGGCTTCAACACCGAGCCGACGCCGGTGATGGTGCCGCCGGTGCCGACGCCGGCCACGAACGCGTCGAGCTGGCCGTCGGTGTCGTTCCAGATCTCCTCCGCGGTGGTCTTGCGGTGGATCTCGGGGTTGGCCGGGTTCGAGAATTGCTGCGGCATCACCGAGCCGGGGATCTCGGAGAGCAGCTCCTCGGCCTTGGCGATGGCGCCCTTCATGCCCTGCGGCCCCGGCGTCAGCGCGAGCTCGGCGCCGAGGAAGGCCAGCATCTTGCGGCGCTCCAGCGACATCGTCTCGGGCATCACCAGGATCAGGCGGTAGCCGCGGGCGGCGGCCACGAACGCCAGCGCGATGCCGGTGTTGCCGGAGGTCGGCTCCACCAGGGTGCCGCCCGGCTTCAGCTTGCCCGAGGCCTCCAGCGCGTCGATCATGTTGACGCCGATGCGGTCCTTCACGCTGGCGATCGGGTTGAAGAACTCGAGCTTCAGCAGGATTTCGGCGTCGATGCCGCGCGCCTGCGGCAGGCGGTTCAGGCGCACGAGCGGCGTGTTGCCGATGGTCTCGGTGATCGAGCCGTAGACGCGGCCATGGCCGGGCTTGCGGTCTTGGGTGTCGGCGGATGCCATGGTCGCGAATCTCCGAAGGGACGCTCAGGTGACGGCGCGCCGGACCGCCCCTGACGGGGCGGTCCGGGCGTTTCCGGAGCCGGGATATCGCGTGCGGCGGGCGGGGGCAATCGGGCCAAGTGCCGGGCAGGGCGATCTTTTTCTCCTCCGCCGGCATGCCTCGCGGCGGCGTGGAAGATCCCGACTGCGCAGACGCCGATGCGGGGAAGATCGTTCTTCGCGCGCCGGGCGGTCGGGGCGCCTCGTCAGCGTGCGCCCATCACCAGGAGGATGCCGAGCAGCGGCAGGGCGGCCGCGAGCCAGGCCGCACCGCGGTGGAAGCTCGACGGCGCGACGTAGCGGGAGACGTCCTGGATGCCGGGGCGGAGCGCCGCCCGCCCGAAACCGACCTTCGCCATGCGCCGCCCCCGTCGTGAACCGGAGGGCAGAAGGCGCGAGGGCGTCTCAAGGCCGGGTGAATCCGGCTCCGGCGTCTCGCGGCGTGGTCAACGGGGCCTTAAACGGGGCCTCAGAGCGCGCGGTCGAACTTCAGCTCACCGTTGGGGCTCTTGAGCACGAGCTGCGAGCCGACCATGTCCCACTGCGCGGTGGTACGGAGCGCCACGAAGTAGGCCTGCTCGGCCGCCTGGAGGCTCTTGTCGCAGGACTTCTTGGTGAGGGCGAGCGGGCCGACCGCGAGGTGCTGCTCCTTGAGCGGGAAGGCGGTCGCCGCGAAGGTGTTGCAGCCGCCGTAGCCGCGGGCGCGGTACTGCTTGTCGATGATGAAGCTCGGCCGGTCGGCGCCGCCGAACGGCTTGCCGTTGATGCTCACCGCCGTCCAGGTCGAATCGAGCGGGAACACCTTCTCGGTCTGCTTCGCGCCGGGGATGTACTGCTCTTTCTTCTCTTCGCCGCCGGGCCGGCGGTTGCCCTTGCCGAAGCCGCTCATCGAGGCCGCGCCCTGCGCCATCGTCTCGGTGGCCGTGGTCAGCGCCAGCGCACCGGCGGCGCAGGCCAGAGCGGCGATCAGCATCGGTTTCATGGTACGCCCCTTGTCCCGTTGTCCCGGTGCGCCACCCTCAAGCATCCTGAAGCTTGTGCATCCCGAAGCTCGTGGCGGCGCGCGGAAGCGCCAATGCGATAGGATTTCAGCGTAATTGTGGTCAAGGCGACCGCGGGCGGGCTTTTGCCGGCATCCCACGCGAAGTTCGGCGGACGCGCCGCGGGATTTCTGAAACGATCCGGGTTCCGCTCCGTTGTCACGCACCGGATCGATGGATGTGAGGAGAGTTCGGCGTGGCGGGATCTGACGAAGGTGGCCAGAGCGGCGCGGCCCCGAGGCCGATGAGCCCGGTCCAGTCGCGGGCGGCGCGCGGGTTGCTCGGATGGTCGGAAGCCGAGCTGGCCGGCAAGGCCGGGCTGGACGCCGGCTTCGTGCGCGACTTCGAGGCAGGCCACGGCGATCCGCCCTCGGGCCAGCTGGAGGTGCTGCGCAGCGCGCTGATGGCGGCCGGCGTCGCCTTCACCGAGGACGGCAGCTCCGGCGTGCGGCTCGGACCGGCTGGCGGCGAAGGCATCCGCGCCGACGCCCTGACCACCGAGAACGATCGCTGACGAAAACGATCGCTGAATGGGCGCCGGGCCCCGCCTCGGGGACCCGCGCGCCCGTGCCACCTCGCCCCCGCCCCGGCGTCGGTTCAGGATCGTGGCCTTCGAATGCGCGAGCCGGGACGATGGCGGACCACAAGGCCGAACTCCGCGAGACCCTGCGCCAGATGGAGATCGCCACCGGCGAGGCGGCGGCCTCCTGCCTACCCGGGCTGCTCGCGCGCCTGCGCCGGCAC
>NZ_VRUX01000158.1:0-8214 GCF_008039885.1 Methylobacterium sp. WL103 | reverse complement strand
GCCAGAGGCAGGCCGCGAGCGCGGCCAACGCCAGACCGCCCTTGATCAGGGCCATGCAGCGGATCACCCGGACGAGATCCGGATCGATCGCAACAGCAGGCGCCCGCACGACCCCGACCGTCCCGGCGACGAGCGCGACGGCGGCGGCCACGACCAGCACCGGGCGCGGCCCGAGCCCGATCGCGACGCGTGCGGGAAACACCGTCGCGTCCGGGGCGAAAGCTGTGGGGACCCGCATCGATGCCTCCGCGTGCGTCCAGGATCGGCTTTGGGCTACCCCCGGCTGGGGTCGCGTCTCAGTGTGAACGTCGGGCAGGCGGTGTGCAACGCATGCATCTCTGCCGGTCCGCTTCGAGCCGAAAAGATCATCGCGCAGGCCCAGGCGGCCCCCACGATCGGACGTTCCACCCGGGCGATCCGATTGGATCGCAGCGCCACCCTCATGCGAGGATGGACGACGGAAGGCGTACCGTGAACGTCGTGCCCTGGGCGTTGGTCGCGGTCGCGAGAATGCCGTCGATCTGGCGCACGAAGGCTTCGACGAAGCGCGAGCCGAGTCCCGAGCCGGATGGCCCACCGCCGGTGACCACGAGACCGGCGCCGTTGTCGCTGACGGTCAGGGCGACCTCACCCTCACGCCGGTCGAACCCGAGGACGATCTGACCTTTCCCGTCAGGGAACGCGTACTTGACCGCATTCGTCGCGAGCTCGTTGACGATCAGTCCGATCGTCACCGCGTGATCGGGATCGATCGACAGCGGCTCCGCGGAGACGGAGATGGTGACGTGCGAGCCCTCCCCCAGAAGACTGGCGCGCAAGCTCGTGGCGATGCCGGTGAGGTAGGTGTCCATCGGGACCGGGCCGAGCGCGGCGGAGCGCGCGATGACATCGTACAGCTGGGCGACCGCACCGATCCGAGCCTGCATGGCCCGGTAGCCTTCCCGGCACGGTTCGGCCGCCCGGCGGGCCTCGTAGGATACGAAGGAGGTGATGACCGTCAGGCTGTTCTTGATCCGATGGGCCAGCTCGGTCGACAGCATCTCGCGATGCCGTTCGAGCATCCGCGCCTCGGTCACGTCCTCGAACACCACCAGCATCCGGGTGACGTGATCGCCGGGGCGGAACACCTTGCGGGCGTTCAGCTTGAAGATTCGTCTTCCGAGGCCCGGAAATTCGTCCTCGATCTCGAAGCCGTCGAAGGCCTCCTCGTCCGGGACCACGCGCGCCAACAGCGCCTGCAGCTTCCCGATCTTCCATTGCCCCTGCGACAGGTCGTGAAGCTTGTGGCCGATCACGGCTTCGGCGGGCACGTCGAAGAGCTGCAGGAAGGCGCGGCTCGCGGTGGTCACCCGCATGTCGCCTTCGAGGATCAGGAGCGGATCCCGAATGGTATCGACGACGTTCTGGGCAAGTTCCCAGGTGCGTTCGCTTTCGCGTCGCGCTTCGCGCGCCTCCGTCACGTCCTCGATGGCCAGCAGAAGCCGCTCTGTGCCGTCGCCCGGGCGGTAGACCTTGCGGGCGTTGAGAAGCATGACCTTGCGACCGATCCCGGGGAAGTCGTGCTCGACCTCGTAGGCCTCGACGACCTGGTCATCGGGGATGATCGTGCCGAGCAGGTCTCGGAGAGCCGGAATGTCCCACTGGTCGTTGCCGAGCTCGAACAATCGCTGCCCGATGGTGTCCTCGACCGTCACGCCGAAGGTGCGGCAGAACGCGCGATTGGCCGACCGGACGCGCAGATCCCCGTCGAGCACCAGAAGACCGGTCGGGATGGTTTCGACGATGTCGTTGGCGCTGATGGCGTTCATGCCAGCCCATCCATCCGGATCTCCGCCGTCTTCCTGCATGGCGGTCGTCCCCGAGTCGTTATGGCTCTTCAAGCAGTAGACCGCGACGGACCGACATCATAGATCCTTCGGCAGACAGCCCCGACGCCAGCCGACATTCCCGATGCCCAGCGCGCGAACGTCGGCCTTTTGCATCCTACAGGTCGATCGCTACGCCACGATCGGGTCGAGACCAGCCGGTCGAGCAGGCTCGCGTTTCAATCCGAGGCTCGACGCCGAGGACAAATTCGCCCCCCCGGCCGGCGCCGCTCGTCCCGCTCAGCCCGGCGGGATCACCTCGATCTGCAGGCCGCCGTAATAGGCCGCGAGGTTGGCGATGTCGGCATCCGACAGGTCTTTGGCCACGACCGACATCACCGGGTTCTGCCGGGTGCCGTCGCGGTACTCGGTGAGCGCCTTCACGAGGTAGACCTCGACCTGGCCGGCGAGGTTCGGCGCCTCGGGCAGCTTCGAGAGCCCGTCCATCCCGTGGCAGGTCTGGCAGGCGGTGGCGCGCTTCCGGCCCGCCGCCGCGTCGCCGGCCTGGGCGAGGGCGGGCGCGAGGGCGAGGATCAGGGCGAAGGCGGCGAGGCGGATCATGCGGGGACCGGGCGGGTGCGAGCCTGTGGACGTTCGAGAATGCGCATCGCCCGCACGCCGCCGAGCCCGGGATCGGCACCCCGGCCGCACGCGCCGGGCGAGCCCGGCGCGTGCGTGTGCAGGTGACTGTGCAAGTGGTTTTGCAAGTGGTTTTGAAAGTGATCCTGGAAGTGATCGTGCAAGTGGCCGTTCAGGTGTCGGTGCGTGTGGCTGTACCGATGGAAGTGTGTTCTATTTCGCGTCGTTTTCGTACGAAATCCGGTAGATCGCGCCGGCCGAGTCGTCGGAGACCAGGAGCGAGCCGTCGAGCAGCACCGCGACGTCCACGGGGCGGCCGAGATACTCGCCGTCGCCGGTCAGCCAGCCTTCCGCGAAGGGCTTCGGCTGGCCGACCTTGCCGTCGACGACGGGCGCGAACATGACGCGCGCGCCGACCGGCTCGGTGCGGTTCCACGAGCCGTGCTCGGCGATGAAGATGCCGCCGCGATAGGCCTGCGGGAACTGGCGGCCGTTGTAGAAGGTCAGCCCGAGGTCGGCCGCGTGCGGCGCCAGCTCGGCCACCGGGGCGACGACGCCGGCCGGCGGGGTCTGGTCCTTGTACTCGACGGTGCGGACGGCGCCGCCGCCGAACCACGGGAAGCCGAAGTTCTCGCCGGCCTTGGTGGCGTGGTTGAGCTCGCCCGGCGGCTTGTCGTCGCCCATGCCGTCGACCTGGTTGTCGGTGAACCACAACGACTTGTCGGCGGCGAAGTCGATGCCGACGGAGTTGCGGATGCCGGTGGCGTAGACCTCGCGGTTCTTGCCGTTGGCGTCCATGCGCACGATCCCGCCGATGCCGTGCGTGCGGTAGAGATCCATCTTCTCGGGCGCCGGCACGTTGTAGGGCTGGCCGAGCGCGATGTAGGTCTTGCCGTCCGGGCCGACGCGGCAGACGCGGGCGGTGTGGTTGTAGCTCTCCTCCGAGGCCGGGATCAGCTCGCCCTGCTTGACCACGATTCCGGCGGCGACGTCCGGGTTCTCGTAGAAGAACTCGGCCGCGGGGAAGGACAGCACCCGGTTCTGCTCGACAACCGTGAGCACGCCGTCCTTCGAGAAGCAGACGCCGTTGGGGATCTTGAAGTCGATGCCCGGCGCGAAGGCGCGGACCTCGTCGGCGACGCGGTCCTTGTCGCGGTCGGTGACGGTGTAGACCTTGGTCTTGCGGGTGCCGACGAACAGCACGCCGGCATTGGGGCCGACGGCGATCGCGCGGGCGTCCGGCACGATCGCGTAGAGGTCGATCTTGAAGCCCTCGGGGAGCTTGATCTTGGCGAGCGTCTTGCGGATCGCGTCGGCCTTGCGGCCGGTCTGCGGGATTTCGGGGGCGGGCGCCGTGTTGGTGCTCTGCATGCCCTGGAGCTTGACCAAGTCGTCCACCTTGGCCTTGGTCTCGGCGGGCGGCGCGCCCTGGGCGAGGGCGGACGTGACGAGGGCGGCGCTGGACAGAAGCGCGGCGAGGAACACCGGACGCATGGGGCTGATCTCCCGAGACCGCCCTTGAGACCGGGCGTTGGCGGGGAGTGTATGCCGCGGGCGGGCGCCGGCAAGGCCGCGTCGTAACGCGGCCCGGCCTCTGTCGCCTCAGGCGACCTTGCGCGGCACCAGCCGCTCGCTGGCGAGGGCGTGCTCCGCGCCGGAGACGCCGGCCTCGGTGTACTCGGCGTCCTCGTTGACCCGCCAGACGTCGTGGCGGCGTTTGCCCGCGACGATGTTCTCGACGGTGAGCATCGCCGTCATCATCGCATGGTCCTGATTGTTGTACTTGTGCATGCCGTTGCGCCCCACAAGATGCAACGTAGGGTAGTCCATCTCCAGCTCGATCCGCACCAGCGCGACGTTCTCGGCATAGGTCTCGTCGTAGACCGGATAGGCCTTGGGCTGGCGCACGACGCAGGCGTCGATCACGTCGGCCGGGTCGATCAGGCCGATCTGCCCGATCTCGCGCTTGGCCAGCGCCACGAGGTCGGCGTCGCTCGCGGTCCAGAGGCCGTCGCCCTCGAAGCAGAAATATTCGAGTCCGAGGCAGGTGTGGGCCTCGTCGGGCACCATCTCCGGCGACCACGAGCGGAAGTTCTGCACCCGGCCGACCTGGACGGACGGGTCGTGGATGTAGATCCAGTTGTCCGGGAAGTCCTCCTGCGACTTGGCGATCAGCGCCACCGTGACGAAGTCGCGGTACTGCAGCGCCCGCGCCTGGAATGTGCTGATCGGGCGCGGCGTGATCGCGTCCACGAGCTCGCGCACGGGCGCCGACGAGATCACGTGGCGCGCGGTGAAGGTCTCGCGCGTGCCGTCGCCGCGCAGGGCCGAGACGCGCCACAGGCCGGCGGCGGCGTCGAACGAGAGGCCGTCGACGCCGCGGTCGAGCAGCACCTTTCCGCCCTGCGCGGCGATCTTGTCGGCGGCCGCCTCCCACATCATGCCGGGGCCGCGGCGGGGATAGCGGAACGACTCGATCAGCGTCTTGATCACCGGCTCGCCGGCCTTGCGCTTGGCCTTGATCCCGAGCGATCGCTTCAGCGCGTCGCGGATGGCGGCGCCGAGGTCGAGGCCCTTGATGCGCTGCGCGGCCCAATCGGCCGAGATCGCGTCGCAGGACATGCCCCAGACCTTCTCGGTGTAGGTCTTGAAGAAGATCGAGAACAGCTTCTCGCCGAACTGGTTGCGGACCCAGCCGTGGAAGTGCTTGGGCTCATGGATCGGCTTGGCGCGGGCGTAGAGGTAGGACAGCACGCAGGCGGTGCTGGTGAGGATCCCAAGGTTGCGCAGGGCCTCGAACGCCTTCAACGGGTAGGCGTAGTACTTGCCCTGGTAATAGATCCGCGACAGGCGCGGACGCTCGATGAAGTCGTTGGGCAGGATCTCGTCCCAGAGGTCGACCACGGCCTTCGACTTCGAGAAGAAGCGGTGCCCGCCGATGTCGAACAGGTAGCCGTTGTGGCTCACCGTGCGCGAGATGCCGCCGACCTGATCCGGGTCGCGCTCCAGCACGGTGACGTCGCGGCCCTGCTTCGACAGCAGGTAGGCCGCCGTCAGCCCGGCGGGTCCGCCGCCGATCACCAGCGTCTCGGTGTGGTGACTCATCCGCTGCCCCGGCCTGCCTTCGCGTCGTCAGACCTTGCTCCCGGCGTGGTTAAGGAAACCTGCCAAGCCGGCGGCCTTGACCGCCCGTTAAGCGCGTTCGCGGCAAGGTCGCGCCAGCACGACGAGACCCGTCGCGGCCGGACCCTCCGGCGGACAACCGGAGAGGCGCGATGGCGGCCACAGCTTCGTTTCCGGCCGCGCCGCCGGCGGGCCTCCATGCGCGCAAGCTCCTGTGGCTGCTGGTCCTATTCTGCGTCGTCACGCTGTATCCGCCGGGCGACGTGATCGAGACGATCCGGCACCTGCGCGTGCCCGACACCGACGACGCCATGCGCCTGGTCGAGGCCCGCGACCTCGCCGCCGGCCAGGGCTGGTACGACAACGTGCAGTACCGCTTCCTGCCGCCGGACGGCGTGCCGAGCCACTGGTCGCGCCTGCTCGACGCGCCGCTGGCCTGCCTGCTGCTCGTGCTGACGCCGTGGGTCGGCTCCGGTCTGGCGGAGGGGCTCGTCGCGGCGTTCTGGCCGCCGCTGCTGCTCGCGGTCTACGCGACCGCGCTTTTTTCCGGCGTCCGGACGAGCTTCGGCCCGCGGGCGGCGGTGCTGGCGGTGCTCGCCGCGACGCAGACCTTCGGCGTCACCGTGCAATTCGCCGCCGGCCGCGTCGACCACCACGACGTGCAGATGATCGCGATCCTCGGGATGGCGACGGCCCTGATCCGCGGCGGCGCGCGGGCCGGGGTGGCGGCCGGGGCACTCGCGGCCTTCTCCCTGGCGATCGGCCTCGAAGGCCTGCCCTCCGTCGCGCTCGGGGCGCTGTTCGTGGTCGGCGACTGGGTCTTTCGCGGCCGGCCGGCCCTGCCCTGCTTCCTCGGCTTCGGCCTCGGGCTCGACGGCGACGTGTTCCGCCGCGTCGCCGCGATCCTGTTGATCCTCGTCGGACTCGTATTGCTGGTCCCGATGGCGCAGACGCGCCTCGCGGTGGCCGCCGGCCCGGTGGCGAACTGGACCGAGACCCGCTTCGGCGGCTTCTCCACCACCGGCCTTTGGGGCCAGTTCGGCGTCGGGCTGCTGCTCGGCGCGGTCTGGAGCCCCTGCGTCGGCCCGACGCTCGGTGCCGCCTCGATCCTCGCCGCGCAGGGCCGCGACCTCTGGACGGTCGGGCTGACGATGCTGGTGTTCGGCCTCGGCGCGGCCCTGCCGCTCCTGGTCCTCGGCGCCCTGTCGCGATCCGTGCTGGTCGGCTGGCGCGACCGGCTGATGCGGGTCGGCAAGGGGATGAAGGCGGCGTTGGGCGCGATCCTCGTCGTCACCGGCCTCGTCATCGTGCTCGGCGCCGACAAGCGGATCGAGGCGGTGCTGGTCGACGCCGCGCCGGATTGGCTGAACGCGCTGACGACCCGCTACTGACGCGGCCGGCTTGCGCGTCAGCGCTTGAAGAACGCGTCCGCCGCGCCGAGCGCGTCCTGCTTCGCCGTCCGCGCGGCTTCGAGCCGCCGGATCTCGGCGGTCAGCAGCGCGATCCGGTGATCGATCTCGTCCACCGACAGGGTGTCGAGCGGCTGGCCGACCTCGTGGTGGACCGGGCGCTTCACCTGCTCGTCGTCGTCGCGCATCGAGAAGGTCCTCACAGGAGAGGCGTTCCGGCAACCGGCGGTAGGCCGAGATGGAGGGCGACCGCGGCGCCGATGTCGGCGAACGACGCCCGGCGTCCCAGCGCCCGCGGCGCGATGTCCGATCCGAAGGCCAGGACCGGCACCTGCTCACGGGTGTGCTCGGTGCCGTGCCAGGTCGGGTCGTTGCCGTGGTCGGCGGTGACGAGGCAGAGGTCGCCCGGGCGCAGCGCCGCGCGGATATCGGGGATGCGGGCGTCGAACGCTTCGAGCTCGGCGGCGTAGCCCGGCACATCGCGACGGTGGCCGTGCTCGCTGTCGAAGTCGACGAGGTTGGCGAAGACGAACCCGCCGTCGCGAAGGCGTCCGAGCGCGTCGATCGCGGCGTCGAGACAGGCGCCGTTACCGCCGGGCTTGACCTCGCGGCCGGTGGCGCGATGCGCGAAGATGTCGCCGATCTTGCCGACGCTGACCACGTCGCGGCCCGCAGTCGCGAGCCGGTCGAGCAGGGTGTCGCCGGGCGGGGCGACGGAGAAGTCTCGGCGGTTGCTCGTGCGGCGGAAGCCGGCTTCTCCCGTGCCGGTGAACGGTCGCGCGATCACGCGGCCGACGCGGTAGGCGTCGCACAACTGGCGCGCGGTCCGGCACAGCGCGTAGAGGCGCTCGAGGCCGAAGGCCTCCTCATGGGCCGCGATCTGGAAGACGCTGTCTGCGGAGGTGTAGCAGATCGGCTTGCCGGTCCGGAGGTGCTCGGCGCCGAGCGCGTCGATGATCGCGATGCCGGAGGCGTGGCTGTCGCCGAGGATGCCGGGCAGGTCGCCGAGGCGGATCAGGTCCCGGATCAAGGCCGCTGGGAAGGCCGGCCGCGTGTCGGGGAAGTACCCCCACGGCTCGCGCATCGCGAGGCCGGCGATCTCCCAATGGCCCGAGGGCGTGTCCTTGCCGGCGGCGGTCTCCACCGCATGGCCCCAGGCGCCGAGGATTTCCGCTGGCGGCGCGAGCCCCGGCGGCATCCGTCCCGACGCGCCCTCGCAGGCGAGCCCGAGCCCGAGG
>NZ_VRUX01000157.1:0-8235 GCF_008039885.1 Methylobacterium sp. WL103 | reverse complement strand
TGCCCAAGCGCTGGATTGTCGAGCGAACGATCGGTTGGCTCAACCGCTGCCGCCGTCTCGCGAAGGATTGGGAATGCAAAAGCCGGAAAGGGCGAGCGTTCGTCCTCTTGGCCTCCATCCGCCTCATGACCCGAAAGCTCTGTCAGAAAACATCATGATGCCGGACAGACTCTTAGCGATTTAGAATATAGGGTAATTGAAATCAAAGCTACTGACGTTTTTGAGGAATTAAAAGGTTCTGTTGAACCGAAGGACCCTCTTGATGCCTCAACCCAATTGAAGAGATATGATACCTATATCAAATATGGCAATCAACTTCGAAAAGAATTTAACGACAACGCTTTTTTGGCCGCAATAACTATTGGCAAAATTACGAAGCTCCGAATTCAAGATAAGGACAGCGGGTACAAAACTCCTGGCGAAAAACAGTATATCTAATACATCAATTTAAGAGACAGGAAGAGATAACCCTTCTAAGGTCTGTATATGGGCGCTTGTTTTTCCAGGTGTCTATCTACTCACGCCGCGGAGCCAGAGTCGATAATCTCGCCAGCCTTTTTGCTAGTGACAAGGGGTCGGCTAATTTGAGCGAGTTTAGATCCCATGCCGAAAGGATCATACAAGTAGATCAGGATGAGAAAGATGAAGAATTTGGACAAAGGGTGTCCAAATTATTTAGTGATGGCGATCTTATCGTGAGTGCAGATATACAAAAGCCCACTACATATCAACAAATATCCCGTTTTGTTGACTTGTTGTTCGGATCTAATTCGATCTCACCAAATAAAAACGAATATGGAATGTTCGTTGCTAAAGCTGCGGCACTTCGAAATCTCGATCTTTCAAGGCAAGTTGGTGCTGCAATATTTTCTACAGAAGGCGAGATCGTCTCTATAGGATCAAACGAAGTTCCGAAAGGTCGCGGCGGAACTTACTGGTGCGATGACGAATTCGACGACCGCGAATATATTAGACTGCAAGACTCAAACGACAGGCGCAAGAAAGAAATACTGGCTGAATTTGCCGATATATTGGATTTAAAGCTCAGCGATATGCTTGCAATGAAGGGTATTAAAGACTCTCAATTTATGGATGCTCTTGAATACGGACGGATCGTCCATGCCGAAATGTCTGCAATCTCTGACGCTGCACGGTTAGGTCGCTCAGCCAAAGGTAGCAGTTTATATTGTACCGCTTTCCCATGCCACATGTGCGCAAAACATATTGTTGCGGCCGGCATACAAAAGGTGGTTTTCCTTGAGCCATACCCGAAAAGCCCCGTAGCAAATCTTCACAGCGACTCTATTGCCGTTGAAGGTGGAGATCGAGGAAAATATAAAGATTTTCCCTCTGCTGAATTTAAGCACTTTTTTGGCATATCTCCAAGGAGATATGGTGAGCTTTTCGAAAGAGGAAAGAGGAAAAACTCTGATGGATCTTTTCGTGCTTGGGTGCATGGATATGCACGCCCCAGCCTAAACGTAAAAACTCCATATTATATAGGAGATGAGGCAAAAATATTTAAAGATATTGTGGGCGGTTACATGAAATTAAAATCGTTGCCCGGAACGTTTCTTGATCCCAAGTCACTTAACAATGCCAATTCAATGGGAATAGATAAATCTTCATCCGCAGTCTTATCAGCGACGGGCGAGATTAAGCCTTCCGTTGCCAGCACCCCTTCGACTGACGCGAAACCAGGTGTGTGAGGGCGGCGTTCGTCGCCATCAGGTACTGGAAGGGGTTGCAGGCGCGGCGATGATCCTAGCGCTACGCCAGCGTAGGCACCGAGGTAGGCGCCGCTGATGCGGTGGTGACCATCTCAGCGCGGCGAAGGCGTGAGAAGAACGATTCGGCCTGGTTGGTGCAGGCGTCGCTCTCGGAATAGCCCTGGCTGTGATGGGTGCGCTTCGTGAGGGAGCGGTCGTGAAGGCGATCCCAACCGGCGGTCTCGTCGTCGCGCATTACATCTTGACGAAGCGCGCGGTCTTCCAAAGCAATTCCGTCATTCCGGGGCTGCGAAGCAGAGCCCGGAATCCAGATCCGCCGACCGTGCTAGCTGAAGTGCGATCTGCGGTTCTGGATTCCGGGCTCGCCTGCGGCGCCCCGGAATGACGGTTGAGGGATCTGAGGACCCTTCGTGAGCCGTCCGGCCTCATGCGACGGACTCGTCGGTGCCGTTCGATCCGTCGCTCACCCCTTCACCAGTGGGCAGCCGCCCTCGTTCAGCGGGCGGAAGACGTCCTTGCCGGGGTTGATCGCCAGGACGTTGTAAAGGTCCCACTCGCCCTTGGATTCGGCGGGTGTCTTGACCTCGAACAGGTACATGTCGTGGATCTTGCGCCCGTCGGCGCGGATCGTCCCCTTGCCGAACAGCGGGTCGTCGGTCGGCATCTCCTTCATCTTGGCGACGACGGCGGCGCCGTCCTTCGCCGAATGGAGCGCGGCCACCGCCTTGAGGTAGTGCAGGAAGCCGCCGTAGACGCCGGCCTGGTAGGCGGTGGGCTTGCGGCCGCCGTCGCGCTTGGCGAAGCGCTCGGAGAAGGCGCGGGTCTGGTCGTTCAGGTCCCAGTAGAACGCCTCCGTCAGGGTCAGCCCCTGGGCGATCGTGGTGCCGAGCGCGTGGATGTCGGTCGAGGAGATCAGGAGGGCGGCCAGCGCCTGCCCGCTCTCGCGGATGCCGAACTCGTGCGCCTGCTTGATCGCGTTGGCGGCGTCGCCCCCGGCGTTGGCGAGCCCGATCACCTTGGCGCCCGACCCCTGCGCCTGGATCAGGAACGAGGAGAAGTCGGCGGTCGGGAACGGCGTCTTCACGGTGCCGAGCACCGTGCCGCCGTTCTTGAGCACCACCGCGCGGGTGTCGCGCTCCAGCGCGAGGCCGAAGGCGTAGTCGGCGGCGAGGAAGAACCAGGTGTCGCCGCCGCGCTTCAGCATCGCCTTGCCGTTGCTGGTGGCGAGCGCCACCGTGTCGTAGGTCCAGTGCACGGTGTTGGGGGTGCATTGCGCACCGGTGAGGTCCGGCGTGCCGCCGCCGGAATTCACGAACACCTTGTTCTTCTCGCGGGTGATCGCGTTGACGGCGAGCGCGACCGAGGAGGTCGGCACGTCGAACACCGCGTCGACGCCGTCGCGGTCGTACCATTGCCGGGTCAGCGCCGCGCCGATGTCCGGCTTGTTCTGGTGGTCGGCGGAGACGATCTCGACCGACAGCCCGTGCTCGGCCGGCTTGAAGTCCTCCAGGGCGAGCCGCGCGGCGATCACCGCGCCCTCGCCGGTGGAATCGGAATAGACGCCCGAGCGGTCGTTGAGCACGCCGATCTTGACGGGGGCGAGGTCGGCCTGGGCGAGATTCTGCGGGGCGGCCTTGTCCTGGGCGAGCGCGGCGTGCGCGCCGGTCAGGCACGCGGCCGCGATGACGAGGTGACGGATCATGGCGTCTCTCCCGGGGACGCCGTCGGCGGCGTTCATCGCCGCTCGACCCTCGCGTCCGGACGCCATTGAGCGCGAAAGCCGGCCCGGTGTCAGCCTCCCGGCATGCCGGATCGGGCCGGCTGTAACGGGAGCCCGGCTCAGCCGGCCGCCAACCCCGGGATCGGCAGGCCGAAGGCCTGCGCCAGCAGGACCGCGTTGAGGCAGAGCACGAGGGCCGCGCCGGCCAAAGCGGCGACCTGCGTCGCCCGGCCGTTGGCGAAGGCGCCCATCAGGTCGCGGCGGCGGGTGAACAGCACGAGCGCGACCATCGGCACCGGCAGCGCCAGGGACAGCACCACCTGCGACAGCACCAGCGCGCGGGTCGGGTCGACGCCGATCCCGATCACCACGAAGGCCGGCACCATCGTCGCCAGCCGCCGCACGACCAGCGGCACGCGCCAGCCGAGGAAGCCCTGCATCACCATCTGCCCGGCCATGGTGCCGACCACCGAGGACGACACGCCCGACGCGATCAGCGAGACCAGGAACGCGCCCGCCGCCGCAGGACCCAGCAGCGGCGTCAGCGTCTTGTAGGCCTGGTCGATCTCGGCGACCTCGCTGTGGCCGAGGTGGAAGGCGGCCGCCGCCATGATCACCATGGCGATGTTGACGAGGCCCGCGAGCGCCAGCGCCACCACCACCTCGCGGTTGGAGTAGCGCAGCAGCACGCGCCGGTCGGCGTCGTCGCGGACCCCGCCCCGCCCCTGCGTCAGCCCCGAATGCAGGAACAGCGCGTGCGGCATCACCGTCGCGCCGATGATGCCGACCGCGATGGTCAGCGCCTCGGCGTCCGGGATCCGCGGCGTCGTCAGGCCCCTGGCCGCGTCGGCCCAGGCGACCGGGGCGACGAACAGCTCGATCGCGTAGCAGAGGCCGATGGTGGCCACCATCGTGCCGATGACGATCTCCATCCAGCGGAAACCCCCGCGCTCCAGCAGCAGGATCGCGTAGGTGACGATTGCCGTGACCACCATGCCGGCGAACAGCGGCATGCCGGTGAGCAGCGACAGCCCGATCGCGCCGCCGAGGAACTCGGCGAGGTCGGTGGCCATCGCGGCGAGCTCGCTCACCGCCCACATCGCGAGCCGCACGGGCTTGCGGAACTCCGCGCGGCAGAGCTCGGCGAGGTTTTGGCCGGTGACGATGCCGAGCTTGGCCGAGAGCGCCTGGAACAGCATCGCCACGAGGTTGGCGGCCAGCACCACCCAGAGCAGGCGGTAGCCGTACTTGGCGCCGGCCTGGATGTTCGTCGCGAAGTTGCCGGGGTCCATGTAGGCGATCGAGGCCATCACGGCGGGCCCCGTGAACAGCAGGAACCGCCCGCGCCCGACGGCCCGCCCGTCGAGCACGTCGCGGATGCCCTGCTCGGTGCGCCGGCTCAGGTTTTCGCGCTGCGGTGCGATCCGGCGGCCGGCCGGCGTCTCCGCGAGGGGTTGGTCCATGGACGTCGCCGCGCTTCCGCACGGCCCCGTGCCGCGCCTTGTATAGCATGAGCTATAAAGATGCGCCCGGGCTCAAGGTCAAGGGCGATTCTTGCGCCGCGCCGGGGCTCGCCTTCCGCCGCGCTTTTGCTAAACAGGGGCCTCGCGCCGCAGCCGACCGGCTTCCCGGTGCGTCCGCAGGGATCGCGCGCAAGGACGCCGCAGGGCGTCCGCCCACGCGACCTGCTCGAGGGGAGAGAGCCGGCACCATGCAGGATCCGCCACGATCCGAGCCCGCGCTCATCGATCCGGAGGTCCACGTCGAGAGCTTCCGGCAGGCCCGCGAGGCCCGCCGCTCCGAGCTCGTCGAGGACTACGTGGAGTTGATCGCCGACCTGATCGGCGACGGCGGCGAGGCGCGCCAGGTCGACATCGCCGCCCGCCTCGGCGTGGCGCAGCCGACCGTCGCCAAGATGCTGAAGCGCCTGGCCGAGGACGGGCTGGTGCAGCAGCGCCCCTATCGCGGGGTGTTCCTCACCGAGGCCGGCCGGGCGCTCGCCAGCCAGGCGCGCGAGCGCCATCGCATCGTCGAACGCTTCCTGTGCGCGCTCGGCGTCAGCCCCGAGACCGCGCGCCGCGACGCCGAAGGCATCGAGCACCACGTCAGCGGCGAGACCCTGGAGGCGTTCCGGCGCTTCAGCGAAGGCCGGCCCGACGCGTGACGGTCGTGGCCTGCGACCGGGGTCGAAGGCGTCCGCCGCACGGGCGGCGGCGCGCGTTCGCGCTCGGCAAGGGCCTCCGGCCGTCCGGACGCGTCGCGGCGCCCGTCACCCGAACAGGTCGACGGTGGTGAAGCCGCGGGCTTCCAGGCGCTCGGCGAGCACGCGCCGGTGGCAGCGCTCCGGGTCGCGCTCGAAGCAGAGCAGGCAGGTCGGCGCGGCCTCGGCCATCCGGGCGAGCTCGTCCAACGCCAGGCCGCCGTCGGCGGTGTCGAGCACCGCCTCGCAGTAGATTTGGCGCATCAGCGTCGCGTCGTGGGCGCGGGCGGCCTCGCGGCCGGCCTTCGGCGTGCCGAGGCTGCGCAGGTGGGCGTAGGCGAGGCCCGCCTCCTCGATCCCGGCCTTGAGCGCGCCCTTCGAGAACCCGCGCTTGCGCGAGTTTGCCACCGCCCGCACGTCCGCGAGCAGGCCGCATCCGGCGTCGCGCAGCGCCCCGGTCAGGCGCTCCGGGTCGAGGCCTTCGTATCCTATGGTGAACAGAACCTTACCCAACCCGAGCCCTCCGAAGAAGCGAGGCGGCGGCGTGACTTAACCGAACCGGCGCGCGGCGCGCGGACGCCGTCCACGCGGTCATGTGTCTCGGCCGACACGGGTTCCGGAATTCCGCCGCATTGACGGCAAAAGTCTGTTAACCGCCCCGGGGTCATCGAATACCTCTGTTGTGGCGCTTCACCAGATGGCGGGCCGGGCATCGATGTCGCTGAGGAATGCTCGACCCGTGGATCTCGCTCCGACCTCGGCCGGCCTGCGCGCCCTCGCCAAGTCCACCTTCGCCAAACGCATCCTCGCGGCGACGCTGCTGGCGAGCCTCGCGGCGTGCGCGGCCAACAACGACTTCTACCCGACGAACGGCGACGCGAAGCCCCATCCGGGCGTCGCGCGGGCCAAGAGCCATCCGATCCAGGGCATCGACATCTCGAAGTGGCAGGGCAACGTCGACTGGGCCTCGGTCCGCGCCGCCGGCACCCAGTTCGCCTTCATCAAGGCGACGGAGGGCGGCGACCACGTCGACGACCGCTTCCGCGCCAACTGGGACGCGGCTGGCCAGGCGGGCGTGCCCCGCGGGGCCTACCACTTCGTGTTCTGGTGCCGCTCGGCCAAGGAGCAGATGGACTGGTTCAAGAAGAACGTCCCCAACGATCCGACCGCCCTGCCCCCGGTGCTGGACGTGGAGTGGAACGGCCACTCGCAGACCTGCCCCAAGAAGCTGCCCAAGGCCCAGGCCTTGGCGATGACGACGTACATGCTCGAGGAGATGGAGCGGTACACCGGCAAGCGGCCGATC
Source organism: Methylobacterium sp. WL103 (assembly GCF_008039885.1). Taxonomy (NCBI): domain Bacteria; kingdom Pseudomonadati; phylum Pseudomonadota; class Alphaproteobacteria; order Hyphomicrobiales; family Methylobacteriaceae; genus Methylobacterium; species Methylobacterium sp. WL103. The sequence goes on along the minus strand of NZ_VRUX01000157.1, from coordinate 1,279 downwards.
ATCTACACCGACATCACCTTCCACAAGGACGTGCTCGAGGGCGAGCTGCCCGACTATCCGCACTGGCTGCGCTCGACCGCCGCCGAGCCCGAGCAGCGCTTCGCCAACCGCAAGTGGATGCTGTGGCAGTTCACCTCGACCGGCCGCGTGCCGGGGGTGCGCGGCGACGTCGACCGCAACGCCTTCTACGGCACGCCGGCCGAGTGGGCCTCGTTCCTCTCGACCGATTGCGACCCGCGCGAGCACGGGCGCCTCGCCCAGCAGGGCCTCTGCACCGGCAAGTAGTCCCCCGGTCCGCGCTTGCGCGGACGGGTCACCCGGGCCGCAGGGCGTGCGCGGCGCAAAACCCGCGCGCCGACGCTGAAAAGTCATCGAATTCGTGCATGTTCTGTCAACTAATGGACGGACCGGGCCGTCGCATGTCCTGTAGGTTGTGACGTTCCAACTCCTACCGTCGAATCGCATGCCGGCCGCGTCCTCTTCCCCGTTCGACGGAAATCGCCTGCTCCAGGACCTGCATGACGCCGACCGCGCCCTGCTGGCGCCGCATCTCGAACCGACCACCTACGCCAAGGGCGACGTGATCTTCGCCGCCGGCACCGAGGTCGGCGCGATCACCTTCCCCTGCCGGCAGACGGTGGTGACCCTGCTGATCGCGATGCAGGACGGCCGCAGCGCCGAGACCGCCACGATCGGTTGCGAGGGCGCCGTCGGCGGCGTGGTCAGCGACGGCCGGGTGCCCGCCTCCACCAGCGCCGTGGTGCAGATCGGCGGGCCGGCCCTGCGCCTCGACGCGGCGCACCTGCAGGAGGCCAAGCGCCGCTCGGCCACCCTGCGCGCCCTGTTCACCCGCTACTCGGACTGCCTGCTCGCGCAGGTGCTGCAATCGGTGGCCTGCAACGCCCTGCACCCGATCGAGGCGCGCTGCCTGCGCTGGCTGCTGACCCTCCAGGACCGGATCGCGGGCGACGTGCTGCCGGTGACCCACGAGCAGCTCGCCGCGATGCTCGGGGTCCAGCGCACCTATCTCACCCGCATCCTCAGCACCCTGCAGGCGCAAGGTCTGCTCCGCGTCGGGCGCGGCCGCATCACCGTCCTCGACCGGGCCGCGATGGTGGACGCCGCCTGCGAGTGCCACGGCGCCGTCCACCGCCACTACGACACCGTCCTCGGCGCGGGCCACGCCGTCGCAGGACCTTCGGAGCGCGCGGCCCAGCCCGGCCGCGACGGGATCGCAGCGAGGCGCGATGCCGCCCGGTGACGCCCGCCCGGACCGGGT